>NZ_JBBDQW010000016.1:40943-164266 GCF_040905785.1 Tistlia sp. | reverse complement strand
GGAGAGGGGACGCTCGGGGAGGGGGCGGAGAGGACGCCAGGGGTGGCGCGCGCCGCTCACTCTCCAGGGGCGCGCGGGGCGGCTTGTGGCGCGCCCCCCGCCGTTCGACTCCCTCTCCGCCCCCTTGGGGGGAGAGGGGCGGGGTGAGGTGGGGGCCTTGGCCGCGCCCCACACCCGCCGACTCACCGCTCCATCGCGCCCTTGCCGGCGATGATCTTCTCGCGGAACCTGGCGATGCGCGCCGTCCGGGTCTCGGGCTTCTTCGCCCCCCTGAGGTTGATGACGTAGCTCTTCTGCCGCCCCGGGGTCAGGCCGTGGAAGGCCTCGGCCAGCTCGGGATCGGCGTCCAGCGCCTCGAGCAGTTCCTCGGGCAGCTCGAGGACCTCCGTCTCCTTGGGCGGCTTCAGGCCCCGCTCGGCATAGCCCATGGCCTCGCGCAGGTAGGACAGGATGACCGCCTCGCGCGCCGCGACCTGGCCGTCGTCGGTGAAGCGGAGCATGTCGGGGTGGCGGGCGTTCGGGCCCTGCCGTTCGAGCAGGCCCTCGGGGTCGGTCATCAGGGCCGCGTCGAAGAAGGAGAGGCGGAAGTCGCCGCGGAAGGCGCCGAGGATCGCGATGTTGCGCCCCGCGTGCCGGTAGCAGGGATGGCCCCACTTCACCGTCTCCTCCAGCCCCGCGGACCGGCACAGGCGGCGCAGCTCGGCCAGGCCCGGCGCCCACTGGCGGGTCGAGCAATCGGGCGTGGCGAAGCGCTCGCAGCGCCCGCAGCCCTTGGCGAAGAAGTCCTCGATATCCTCGATCATGGAGAGCCTCGGCAGCGAAGAGGGAGCCCAGGGGTGGTGACCTCGGTCGGCATGGTCGCCCAGGGCACCCCGGCCGGTCGAGCCCCGGCCTTCCCGCCGCGCGGGTGGCCCTGCGGGTGGCCCGACAGACTGGCACGCGGCCTTCTAGGCAGGAAGATTGCCGGATAGGAAGGCTTCCGGCCGCCGATCGGGCTGAAATTTCTCCCATTACAGGGCCATGTCCAGCACCCTTGCTGGTAGCCTTCCCCAAAAGAAAGTGCGCGTTTCGACTGCATGAAAAACAGATGGGAGGAAACCATGGCTACCCCGGACAAGGTCTTGCCGAGTCTGCCGCTGGCGCTGACGCCGGTGCTGCTGACCCTGCTCGTTCTCGGCATCCAGCTCTTCTACTTCGGCGACTTCACGCCGCATGTGCCGCTGGCCATCGGCCTCGCGATCACCGGTCTGGTCGGGCTGAAGCTCGGCCTGACCTGGAGCGACATCGAGAAGGGCGTGTTCCACGTCATCCACGTCTCGCTGCCCTCGGTCTCGGTGCTGATCACGGTCGGCATGATCATCGGCGTCTGGATCGCCAGCGGCACGGTGCCGACGCTGATCTACTACGGCCTGGTCATCCTCTCGCCGGAGATCTTCCTGGCGGCGGCCATGATCCTCTGCTCGATCGTCTCGCTGTCGCTCGGCACCTCCTGGGGCACGGTCGGCACGGTCGGCCTGGCGCTGATGGGCATCGGCGCGGGCTTCGGCATCCCGATGTACTGGACCGCCGGGGCGGTGGTCTCGGGCGCCTTCTTCGGCGACAAGATCTCGCCGCTGTCGGACACCACCAACCTGGCGCCCGCGGTCACCGGCACCAACCTCTTCGCCCACATCAGGAACATGATGCCGACGACGGTGCCGGCCATGCTGATCGCGCTGGCCGTCTACACGGTCGCGGGCTTCCTGGTGATCGAGCCGGGCGGCGCCTCCTTCGCGCGCATCGAGGGCATCACCACGGCGCTGCAGGAGAACTTCCTGATCTCGCCGGTGCTGCTGCTGCCGGCGCTGCTGGTGATCGCGCTGGCGGTCATGCGGATGCCGCCGATCCCCTCGCTCTTCGCCGGCGTCGTCGCCGGCGGCGTCACCGCCATGGCCGCCCAGGGCGTCGGCCTGCACGACGTCTTCACCTACTCCAACAGCGGCTACAGCATCGAGACCGGCGTCGCCGAGATCGACAGCCTGCTCAACCGCGGCGGCATCCAGTCGATGATGTGGACCATCTCGCTGGTGCTGATCGCGCTGGGCTTCGGCGGCGCGCTGGAGCGCACCGGCTGCCTGGAGACCATCATCAACCGGATCCTGACCCGGGTGCGCAGCTTCGCCGGCATCCAGACCGCGGCGATCGGCACCGCCACGGCGACCAACCTGGTCGCCGGCGACCCCTACCTCTCGATCGCGCTGCCCGGGCGCATGTACTCGCCGGTCTACCGCGGCACGGGCTACTCGACCCTGAACCTGTCGCGCGCGGTCGAGGAGGGCGGCACCCTGATGTCGCCGCTGATTCCCTGGAACGCCGGCGGCGCCTTCGTCATCGCCGCCCTCGGCCTGGGCGTCGCCAGCGGCAGCTTCGAGAACCTGCTCTACATCCCGCTGGCCTTCGCCTGCTGGATCGCGCCGGTGCTGGGCATCGCCTACGCCTGGCTCGGCATCTTCTCGCCACGCGCCACCGCCGAGGAGATCGAGGGCTGGAAGGAGAGCGGCGAGGCCGTCACCGACCTCAGCGCCCACGGCCACCCGCCGGTCGAGGAGGGGCTGATCCGGCCCGCCACGACCGGCTGAGGCACCCCCACCTCTCCCTGACCCTCTCCCCCCCAAAGGGGCGGAGAGGGGACGCTAAGGGAGAGGCCCCCGACGTTAGACTCCCTCTCCGCCCCCTTGGGGGGGAGAGGGGCGGGGTGAGGTGGGGGGCTTCCGCCCGCAACGAAAAAGGGGCGAGACCCCCGGCCTCGCCCCCTCGTCGAAAAAGCTCGCCCGCGCCTCAGGCGGTGGCGCCCGCGGTGCCACCGGCGGCGGCCTCGCTCTTGCGGCCCGGCGTGCGCGAGGTCCGGCGCATGTCCTTGCGCACGTGCTTGGTGCCGTAGCCGTTGAACAGCGTGCCGAGCAGGCCGCGGTCCAGGTCCGAGGTGCCCATCGCCCAGTCGGCGATCGGGAAGGTCAGGTTCATGTTGCGCTCCATCATCAGCGACTGGTCGTGATGGGCGGTGTGGTGCCGGCGCAGGGTGTTGACCAGCGGGCACCAGCGCACGAAGAGGTTCTCCTCGACGTGGCAGCAGAAGTGCATGAACTCGTAGATCAGGTACATCGAGGTCGTGGTGCACATGACCAGCCAGCCGACGTTGGGCGAGATCAGCCAGCCCAGGAAGAGCGCGCCCGGGATCGACATCAGGATGAAGGTCACCAGGGCGTAGGGCGGGAAGAAGGTGACGCGCCAGTCGTGGGAGTCGGCGAAGCGCATCTCGCTGTCGGTGAAGAACTGGTGGTGCATCAGGGTGTGGCGCGTGTAGATCGCGCGCATGCCCGGGAAGCGCAGCGGCCGGTGCATGACGTGGCGGTGCAGGAACCACTCGAAGAAGTTGCACGCCAGCAGGACGACCGGGATCGTCAGCCACTCCCACCAGGCGACGGCGCCGATGTTCGCGATGTAGATGTAGAGGGCGGCGGCGCCGATCGCGTAGATCACCGCGACATGGAGCCAGCCGTTGTACCAGCCGGCGATGCGCGTGCGGTACTGCTCGCGGTAGCCGCGCTGGCGCTCGGTCATCGGGGACTGGACGAGTTCCATGGGCGAACCTCTCTCTCCTGCGCGCGCGGGGGCTCTGGCACCCTTAGCGCTCCATCTGATATATCAAAGATAGATCAGGGGCGGGTGCCTGTCAAACGGGTGTCTCGCGCAGGGAGGTTTCTCCCGGGGGTATTCCCTAGAGACGGGCGGCCGGCTCGCGGGGCGGCGGCTGGAGGGCGAAGCCGTCCCACAGGCTGCCGAAGAGGCCGAGGCCGTCGGCGAAGGCCTCCTCCCAGAGCGAGCCCTGGGTCGGGTAGGGCACCAGGATGTCGGCCTCGGCCTGGCCGTCGAGCAGGCTGAGGCTGCCCTCGAACTTGCGCGCGATGTGCTGCATGCGGCGATTGTCGAGCAGGCAGAGCATGCAGAGCGAGCGGGCCGAGCGGTTGCGCGCCAGCACCAGGGCGCGGCGCAGCAGGTCGCTGCCGATGCCCTGGTCCTGCCAGGCGCGCTCGACGGTGACCGCCAGCTCGGCGCGCGCCGCCGGCGAGCGGTCGAGCCAGAGCTCCGCCGCGCCGCGCAGCACGCCGTCCTCGAAGCAGCCGATGACGACCGCCTGCAGGCCGTCGATGCGCCGGCAGTGGCTCACGATGAAGGCCTCGCCGACGCCGCCCGAGAAGCGCCAGGCGCGGTCGTCGTCGTCCAGTCTCAGCAGATGGTGCTCGAGCCGCGAGGTCTCGAAAGGCAGCAGCTTGCGGTAGACGCGCATCGGTTCCTCCGGGGCTCCGCCCCGAAATCAGCGCGCTTCTCTCCCTTCCCGGGATTCGAACCGACCCCTTTGGACCACCGGATCCAGCCTAGCAGATGGGCCGGCGAGTCGCCGCGGCAAGGGCTCTTCGGCGCGGGCGCTGCGGCTTGGGGCGCCCACGCCCCTCGACAAGCTCGGGACGAAGCCAATTTTTGAGTTCACTTCATAATTCGCTTCGTCCCGAGCTTGTCGAGGGGCGTGGGAGCGCCGCCCCCGCAACCCCCCGCCGCCTCACACCTGCCGGCGCTTCTCGATCAACGTTTGGAATTCCTCCAGCACGCCCTCCTTGACGCCGTAGCTGTGGTCGTCGTCGGGGAAGCGGCCTTCCTTGACCTCGCGGACGTAGTCCTTGAGGCCGCCGACCGCGACCTCGGTCAGGTTGGCGTAGCGCTTGGTGAACTTCGGCTTGAAGTCGGTGAAGACGCCGAGCAGGTCGTAGCTCAGCAGGATCTGGCCGTCGGTGCCGACGCCGGCGCCGATGCCGATGGTCGGGATCTCGAGCTGCTCGGAGATGAGGCGCGCGATCGGCGCCGGCACGGCCTCGAACTCCAGCATGAAGCAGCCGGCGTCCTGGATCGCGAGAGCGTCCTCCAGGATCTTCATCGCCGCCTCAGGCGTGCGGCCCTGGATCTTGAAGCCGCCGAACATCGCGATGGTGTGGGGCGTCAGGCCGATGTGGGAGGCGGTCGGGATGCCGGCGTCGACCAGGGCCTTCAGGATGTGGGCCTGGCTGCGCCCGCCCTGCGGCTTGACCGCGTCGCAATCGGCCTCCTGCATGAAGCGCGTGGCGTTGGCCAGCGCCCGCTCGACGGTGTTGTAGCTCTGGTAGGGCATGCAGCCGAGCACGAAGGTGTTGGGCGCGCCGCGGCGCACGGCGTGGGCGTGCAGCACCATCATGTCCATGGTCGCCGGGATCGTGCTCTTGTGGCCGTGGGCGACCATCGCCAGGCTGTCGCCGACGACGCAGACGTCGACGCCGGCCAGCTCGGCCCAGCGCGCCGAGGTGTAGTCGGGCACCGAGGTGTAGACCATCTTCTCGCCGGTCCGCTTGGATTCGCGGATCTCGGTGATGGTGCGCTTCTGCTTTTCGCTGCTGGTCTCGTCCTGGGCCACGGCTCGCCTCCCTTGTGCGTTCTGATGCGTCACTGATATATCAATCCTGCTTAAGCGGGCCGCCGCGGCCGGTCAAGCGCCGGTCGGCCAGGGTCGACCGGGCGGCGCCGGCCCGGCAGCCTCTCGGGGAGACGGCGCGTGAGCCTGCAGACGATCGACTTCGCGGCGGCCGGGCTCCTCGCCCTGGCGGCGGCGGTGCTGGCGGCGGCGGTCGTCCTGCTCGGCGGCTTCCTGCCGCTGGCGACGCGGCCGGCGGCCCAGCGCGGCCTGCTCGGCGGCGGCCTGCTGCTGCTCGCCGGCCTGGCGGCGCTGCTGCTCGGCGCCGCGGCCCTGCGCCTGGCGGTCGAGCGGCTGGCGGTGGCGCCGGCGGTGATCGCGGGCGGCCTCGGGCTGCTGTTCGGGCCGCTGCTGTTCCAGCTGCTGCCGCGCCAGCTGCGCGACGGCCTCGCCGGGCTGCTGCTGGTCCTGGCGGCCGGCGGCGCGCTGGCCCTGCTGCTCAACCAGGCCGCCTCCTGAGGCGGCCGACAAGAGGAGTTCGCCCATGCCGACCCACATCAAGCTGATCCTCTCGCTCGTCGTGCTCGCGGTCGCCGCCTACGTCGGCTGGTGGCAGCACGGCCTCGGCCACCAGGGCCCGGCCTGGGTCGCCGTCGGCCTCGGCCTGTTCATGGTCTTCGCGCTCTGGGTCTTCCCCGAGACCAAGGGCGACAAGCAGAAGGGCGAGCGGTAGCGCTCCCTCTTCAGCCGCGGACCTGATTCGGCTCCTCGGCGTCGAGGGTCGCCCGGGTGAAGGTCTCCATGTAGTCGATCAGGCGGTCCGAGGCCTCGGCCGCCGCCTGGGCATCGCCCTGGGCGATGGCGCGGGCCTGGCCGGCGTGCAGGCGCGCGCAGAGCGGCAGGTCCAGGACCTGCCGGTAGTGCTGGTACCAGAAGCGGCGCGACAGGCCGTGGGTCAGGCCCATGGACTTGAGCGCGTACTCGTTGCGGCAGCACTGGGAGATCATGCTGTTGAGCTGGCGGTCCTGGCGCATGAAGGCGACGTCGTCGTCGGCCGCGCCGGCCGCCTCCATGGCGTCGGCCAGCTCGGCGAAGGCGCGCTTCTCGGCCTTGCTGCCGCGCAGCGCGCAGAGCCGGGACATCAGGCGCTCGAGCTCGCGGCGCACCTTCAGCAGCTCGAGCTGGCTGCGCACGTTGATCTCGGCGACCAGGATGCCGCGGCGCGGCAGGATCACCACCAGGCCCTCGCGGGCGAGCCGCTGCAGCGCCTCGCGGATCGGCGTGCGGCCGATGCCGAGCTGCTTGCTGAGCGTCGCCTCCGACAGCACCTCGCCCGGCGCCAGGCGCAGCGTGACGATCATCTCCTCGAGCTGCCGGTAGGCGCGGTCGGTCAGGCTGCCGCCGACCTCGGGGCGCTCCTCGACCGGATCCGACAAGCTGCTTTCGGCCATGCCGCCTCTCGTCCCTCTGGTGGCGGGCGCCCCTGTCCGGCAAGGGCTTGCCCGGCATCCTCGATACAACAGGTCGCTCGCGCCGAGCCAGTGCCGCGGCCGGGCCGGGGCAGCGCACGAAACATTCTTGCGCGTTCGCCCGGCCCGCCGGTGCTTTTCCGCGTGACGCGCCGGCCTTAGAATGTCAAAAATATATCACTGGTACACGACTGGTCACGAACGAGTTGGCCAGGGGTGCCCAGAGGGGTGCCCAGTGGGGTGCCCGGGCGGGGTGCGCAGAGCGGGCGCCTGAAGCGGGCGGCGGAGACGGGGAGAGTCGGGGACCTTGCGGAGATGAAGACCTATCAGGGCGACCGGACCATCGACGGCCTGGCCGTGACGGTCGACGGCAGGCCGCTCGACCAGCGCACCGACCTGCTGCTGCTGTCGCGCAACGGCTTCGAGTGGGGCTACGAGGGCCCCGAGCCGGCCCAGCTCGCGCTGGCGCTGCTCGCCGACCACTGGGGCGACGACGCCAGGGCCAAGGCCGGCTACGAGGCCTTCATGCGCGCCGTCGTCGCCAACTTCGGCAACGAGTGGGAGATGACCGACGCCGACATCGAGGCGGCGCTGGAGGAAATGCCGGCGCCGCGGTGAGCGGCGGCGGAACCGGGGGTGCCCAGGGGCGCCGCCGGCCAGGGAGACGGGTCGACCAAGAGAATCAGAACAACTAGGGAGGTAGCGATGTTGCACGACAGCAAGAGGGGCCTGAAGGGCCTCGCGCTCGCGGCGGCCTTCGCCGCGGCGGCGGCCCTGCCCGGCGGCGACGCCGCGGCGGCCGAGAAGACGTTCCGCATGGCCACCGGCTGGTCCGGCGGGCCGCTGATGGAGATCGGCGCCCAGGCCTTCGCCGACAACCTCGAGACGATGTCGGGCGGCCGCCTGGCGGTCGAGGTCTTCCCGGGCGGCACGCTCGGCCCGGCGCTGAAGGTCTCCGAGACCGTGCAGCAGGGCATCGCCGACATGGGCCACACCTGGCCCGGCTACGACTGGGGCGCCGACCCGACCACGGTGCTGTTCGGCGGCTATGCCGGCAGCTTCGACACCGAGCGCATGCTGCACTGGCTGTACCGGGGCGGCGGCGTCGAGCTCTGGGAGGAGTGGCGCCGCGAGCAGTTCCAGCTGGTCGCCATGCCGCTGTTCATCCGCACCGCCGAGGTCTTCCTGCACTCGCGCAAGCCGGTGAAGACGCTGGAGGACCTGAAGGGCCTGAAGCTGCGCACCGCCGGCGCCTGGCTGGAGATGGCCCGCGACATGGGCGCGGCACCGGTGACCACGCCGGGCGGCGAGGTCTACACGGCGCTCGAGCGCGGCACCATCGACGCGACCGAGTGGGGCACCCTGTGGGAGGACATCTCCCCGGGCTTCCACCGGGTCACCAAGTACGTGATCATCCCCGGCGTCCACCAGCCGACGGCGCCCTTCGAGCTGGTCATCAACCCGAAGGTCTGGGACGAGCTGTCCGAGGAGGACCAGGCGATCGTCCGCCAGGCCGCCTTCGTGACCACGATGAACTCCTGGCTGACCATCGGGCAGGAGGACGCCAAGGCGCTGGCCTTCTACCGCGAGGAAGGCAACGAGATCATCGAGCTCGCGCCGGAGGTCCAGTACAAGGCGCACGAGATGGGCATCAAGTGGGCCGAGAAGCAGGCCGAGGGCAACGAGTGGTTCGCCCGGGTGCTGGAGAGCCAGCTGGCCTTCGAGGACCTCTGGAAGGACGCCAGCCGCTACCGCAACGTCCAGCGCGCCGAGTAGCGCGCCGACAGCCGGCAAGGGCGGCGGAGCCAGGCTCCGCCGCCCTTCTGCTATCCTGCCCGTCCCCAGTATCCCGCCCGTCCCAGGGGAGCCCGTTCCTTCATGCGTTCGCTCGTCAAGGCCATCGAGCGCGTCACCTCCGGCGTCGGCTACGTGACCGCGCTGATCGTGCTGCCGCTCGCGCTGGCGACCGTCTACGACGTCTTCGCCCGCTACGTCCTGCTCGAGCCCACGATCTGGGCCTTCGAGCTCGGCTACAGCCTGACCGGGGCGCACTTCCTGCTCGGCGCGGCCTACACCCTGAAGCGCGGTACCCACATTCGCATCGACCTGATCTACGCGCGACTGTCGCCGCGCCGGCGCGCGGTCATCGACCTGGTGCTCTACGTCGGCTTCTTCCTGCCGTTCCTGGTGCTGCTGACCGACGCGCTCAGCGACTACGCCCTGCGCTCCCTCGCCAGCGGCGAGCGGACCGGGCAGTCGGCCTGGAACCCGCCGATCTGGCCGCTGCGCGCCGTCATCGCCTGCAGCTTCGCGCTGCTCGCGCTGCAGGTCGTCGCCGAGATCATCAAGAGCGCCGCCCTGCTGCTCGGGCGGCCGCTCGACCTCGACGACGACGGCCCGGGCCAGCAACTGCCCGGCGGGCTTTCCGAGGAGCTGGCGCCCGCGGTCACCGTCGACCCGCTGCGACGCCGGCAGGAGGGCTGAGGCGATGGACGCCCTCGTCATGTTCCCGGTGCTGTTCCTGCTGATCTTCCTGGGATTTCCGGTCGCCTTCGCGCTGATGTCGGTCGCCTTCGTCTTCGGCGTGATGATGTTCGACATGGCCGCCTTCTTCCAGTTCACCCAGAAGGTCGAGGAGGTCGCCAGCAACTTCGTCCTGGCGGCGGTGCCGCTCTTCGTCTTCATGGGCGCGATGCTGGAGCGCTCGGGCATCGCCGAGTCGCTGTTCTCGGCGGTCCATCTCTGGACCCGCAGGCTGCCCGGAGGCCTCGCCGTCGGCACTGTCGTCATGTGCATCATCTTCGCCGCCTCGACCGGCGTCATCGGGGCGACCGAGACGGTGGTCGGCCTGCTGGCGATCCCGCCGATGATGCGCTTCAAGTACCGCAACAGCCTGATCAGCGGCACGATCTGCGCCGGCGGCTCGCTGGGCACGATCATCCCGCCCTCGGTCGTGGTCGTGGTGCTGGGACCGATCGCCGACGTCTCGATCGGCGACCTGATGGTCGGCATGATCTTCCCGGGCCTGATCCTCTCGGGGCTCTACATCGCCTACATCCTGATCTACTGCCTGATCGACAAGGAGGCCGGGCCACGCATGCCCGCTGGCGAGGACGACCCGCCGCTGGCCGAGAAGCTGCTGATCACGGTCAAGGCGCTGCTGCCGCCGGCGCTGATGATCGTCGCCGTGCTCGGCTCGATCATGGCCGGCATCGCGGCGCCGACCGAGGCGGCGGCGCTCGGCGCCCTCGGCTCGATCCTCCTGACCCTGCTGTACCGCCGTTTCACCTTCGGGCTGTTCTGGGAGGCGCTGCTCAAGACCCTGACCATCACCTCCATGATCATGCTGATCCTGCTGGCCGGCAGCCTCTTCACCGGCGTCTTCGCGGCGACCGGCGGCATGGCGGTGATGCGGGACCTGCTGGAGGCCGTGAACCTCGGCCCCTGGGGCATGATCTTCCTGTTCCTCGGCCTGGTCTTCATCGCCGGCTTCTTCCTGGAATGGATCTCGATCCTGCTGATCTTCGTGCCGCTGTTCATGCCCTTCGTGAACGCGGCCGGCTTCGATCCCCTGTGGTTCTCGATGCTGATTCTGATCATGATCCAGACCAGCTACCTGACGCCGCCGATGGCGCCGGCGATCTTCTACCTGCGCGGCATCGCGCCGCCGGAGATGACCCTGCAGCAGATGTACCGGGGCGTGATCCCCTTCATTCTGCTGCAGGTCGTCGTGCTGGCGGTCGTGATGATCTTCCCTGAGCTGGTGACTTGGCTGCCCGACCAGCTGCTCGGCTTCAAGTAGCGCGGGACGCCTAGTCGCGCCGCTCCGCGCGGGCCCGGGCGATGGCCAGGAGCGCGGCGAAGTCGTCGTCCGCCGCCGCGCGGTTGCGCTTCTCGTGGCCGCAGCGCCGGCAGCGGTGGGTCAGGATCTGGCCGTCGCGGGTGCTCTCGACGGCGACCGGCGCCATCAGCCCGCCACAGGCGGCGGCGCGGTCGCCCGGGCGGTCGTCGACGTGCTTGCTCCACAGGCAGGCCGGGCAGTGGTTGGTGAAGCCGTCGCCGGCGACCGCGCGACCGCAGCGCTCGCACAGGAAATCCTCGACACGACGCTGGAAACGCTTGGCCATCCGGAACTCCGCTCGGCCTCGACGATTTTCATCCTTGGCCCGGTTCGCGGGTAGACTATCGCGATGGCATCGCGGCCGACGAGGGGGAAGGGATGATTCGAGAGGCGATCCTGGCGGTGGCCGCGGCGACGGCCTTCTTCGCGGCCGGCGCGGTGGCGCTGGCGCAGTCGGGCGAACCGTCTGCCGACGGCGGAACCGCGGCGGGCGGCCACGGCGAGAACCAGGGCTGGCGCGGCTCGCTGACGCTGGGCGTCGGCCTCCAGCCCGACTACGAAGGCTCGGACGACTACGAGGTGATCCCGGTGGCGATGAGCCGCCTGGAATGGCGGGGCTTCGGCTTCTACAGCTACGGGAGCCGGGCGCAGCTTGACCTGCTGCCCGACGACCGGCTGATGGCCGGCCCCGTCTTCAACTACCGCTTCGGCCGGGACGAGGTCGACGACGGCAGAGTCGACGCCCTGCCGGACGTCGACGACGCCGTCGAGCTCGGCCTCTTCTTCGGCGCCCGGCTGCCGATCGGCGACGACCCGCGCGAACTGGTCGTGCCGTCGGTCAGCTTCCTGCACGACGTCAGCGGTGCCCACGGCGGCTGGCTGGCGACCGGTGATGTCTCCGCGACCTTCGTGCTGCTGCGGCCGCTGGCGCTCACGCTCGGCGGCTCGACGACCTGGGCCAGCGAGGACTACCAGCAGACCTACTTCGGCATCGGCGCGGGCGGAGCGGCGAGCAGCGGCCTGGCGCAGCACGACGCCGGCGCCGGCTTCCGCGACGCCAGCCTGCGCGCCACGCTCGATCTCTATCTCTCCGAGACCTGGAGCCTGGGCCCGACCCTCATCTACAAGCGCCTGCTCGGCGATGCCGCCGACGGCCCGGTGGTCGAGGAGGCCGGCTCCGCCGACCAGTTCATCGGCTTCGTCAGCACGACTTGGCGCTTCTGAGATTCGGCCCGCCCGGCAGAGCGCGGGACAGATCCAGGCGGCGCACCCGCGCGTAGACGCTCAGGCGGCTCTCGAAACCAGGAGGTTACCCACGTGCGTGATGCAGGCAGCGCGGCGAGGCGTCGGGCGGCGATCCGCTCGGCTGCAACCCTCCTGGCGTCGGGCCTGCTGGCGCTCGCAGCCGCGCCGGCCGCGGCGCAAGAGGCCGAGCGGGATCCCGACGCCGTCACGGGATCGCTCACCCTCGGCGTCGGCGCGGGCCCGGACTACGAGGGCTCCAACGACTATCAGGTCCTGCCGGCCCCGGGTTTCCGGGTCAACTGGCGTGGCTACGGTGCCTTCTCCCAGGGTCCGGCCCTCTACCTGGACCTGCTGCCCCAGGCCGAGCTGCTGGGCGGCCCGCTGGTCGGCTATCGCTTCGGCCGCGACGATGTCGACGACGGGCGGGTCGACGCTCTGCCGGACGTCGACGGCGCGATCGAGCTGGGTGCCTTCCTCGGCTTCAGCCTGCCGCTCGGCGAGGACCCGCGGGAGCGCTTCTCGGCGATCCTCTCCTACAGCCGGGACATCAGCGGCGCCCACGACGGCTTCCTGATCTCCGGCTCCCTGTCGAGCGGCTTCGTCCTGGCGCGGCCGCTGGGCCTCACCCTCGGCACGAGCCTCACCTACGCCAGCGAGAACTACCAGGACACCTATTTCGGCGTCTCCTCGGCGGGTGCTGCGGCCAGCGGCCTGCGCGCCTACGACCCCTCCGGCGGGCTCAAGGACGCGAGCCTGCGGGCGTCGCTGTCCTACTCGCTGTCGCCGAGCTGGAGCCTGGGGCCGACCGTGATCTACAAGCGCCTGCTCGAGGACGCGGCCGACAGCCCGTTGGTCGAGGAGGCCGGCTCCGCCGACCAGTTCATCGGCTCCCTTAGCACGACCTGGCGGTTCTGAGCGCAAGGCCGCTCCCGCCGGGGGCCGTCTTCAGCGCTGCTCGGTCTCCCAGTTCGGATGGATCCAGACCGGTGCCTCCGAGCGGGGCAGGGCCGGCTTGCCGGCGATCGCGTCGGCCAGCTTCTCGGCCAGCATGATGGTCGGCGCGTTGAGGTTGCCCGAGGGGATCGAGGGCATGATCGAGGCGTCGACGACCCGCAGGCCCTCCAGGCCGTGGACGCGGCCGGCGCCGTCGACCACCGCCTGGGAGTCGCCCTCGGGGCCCATGCTGCAGGTGCAGGAAGGGTGGTAGGCGCTCTCGCCGTGGGAGCGCACGAAGGCGTCGATCTCGGCATCGCTCTCGGCCTGGGGGCCCGGCGCCAGCTCCTCGCCGCGCAGGCCCTCGAAGGCCTGCTGGTGGAAGATCTCGCGGGTCAGGCGCACCGCCTCGCGCATCTCCTGGCGGTCGCTTTCGCTCTGGTTATAGTTGAAGACGAAGGCCGGGGCCTGGCGCCAGTCGGCGCTGGCCAGCCACAGCCGGCCGCGGCTGGTCGGGCGCATCGGGCCGACGTGGGCCTGGAAGCCGTGGCCGGCGGCCGGCGCCGAGCCGTCGTAGGAGATCGCGATCGGCAGGAAGTGATACTGCAGGTTCGGGTGCTCGATGCCGGCGCGCGAGCGGATGAAGCCGCCGACCTCGAACTTGTTCGAGGCGCCGTGGCCGCGGCGCAGCAACATCCATTCCAGGCCGATGCGCAGCTTGTTCCAGGGCTTGAGCGCCGGGTAGAGCGTGATCGGCTGCTGGGAGGCGTACTGGACGTAGATCTCCAGGTGATCCTGCAGGTTCTCGCCGACGCCGGGCCGGTCGGCCACGACCTCGATGCCGAGCTGGCGCAGTTGCTCGGCCGGGCCGACGCCCGAGAGCAGCAGCAGGTGCGGCGAGCCGATCGCGCCGCCCGACAGGATCACCTCGCGGCCGGCCCGCGCGTGCCGGTCGCGCCCGCCCGCCCGGTAGTCCACGCCGACCGCGCGGCGGCCCTCGAAGACCACGCGCCGGCTCTGCGCGCGGGTCACCACCGTCAGGTTCGGTCGCGCCATGGCCGGGCGCAGGTAGCCCTTGGCGGCCGACCAGCGCTCGCCCTTCCAGCTGGTCTGGTCCATGCGGCCGATGCCTTCCTGGCGGTAGCCGTTCATGTCCTCGGTGACGGCGTAGCCGGCCTGGCGCCCGGCCTCGAGCCAGGCCTTCGAGAGCGGCGCCTCGACGTCGCCGGCGGTGACCTTCAGGGGGCCCGAATCGCCGCGGTACTCGTCGGCGCCCAGCTGGTGCGTCTGGGCGCGCCGGAAGTAAGGCAGGCAGTCGGCGTAGGACCAGCCGGAAAGCCCGGCCTGCGCCCAGCGGTCGTAGTCGCGGGCGTGGCCGCGGACGTAGGCGAGGCCGTTGATCGAGGAGGAGCCGCCCAGCACCTTGCCGCGCGGCTGGTAGATGCGCCGTCCGTCCATGTGCGGTTCGGGCTCGGAGTGGAAGCCCCAGTTGTAGCGCGTGCCCTTGAGCGGCTCGGCGAAGGCCAGCGGCATGTGAATCTGCCAGCTCATCGGGCCGCGGTCCTGGCCGCCGGCCTCGAGCAGCAGCACGCTGACCGTCGGGTCCTCGGTCAGCCGCGCCGCCAGCACGCAGCCGGCCGAGCCGGCGCCGACGATGACGTAGTCGTGGATCTTGTCGCTCATGCGCCCTCCTGTTTCGTCCCTCTTGCGCGGCCGTCCGCTCTGGCCGGCGCGTCGCGCTTCATGGTTCGACAGGCTCACCATGAAGCGACGGTGGGGCCGTCGCAGGCTTCTGGTCGCGCTTCATGGTGAGCCCTTCACCCTGAGCTTGTCGAAGGGCGAACCATGCAAGCGCGGAAGCGCGGACCCACCGCCCTCAGTAGGGCGACTCGACCTCGCCGAGCTCGACGTAGACCGACTTGAGCTGGGAGTAGTGCTCGATCGCCGCCTTGCCGTTCTCGCGCCCGATGCCCGACTGCTTGACGCCGCCGAAGGGCATCTCGACGGGCGTGATGTTGTAGGTGTTGATCCAGCACGTGCCGGCTTCCAGGGCCGCGACCGTGCGGTGGGCGCGCGCCAGGTCCCGCGTGAAGACGCCGGCCGAGAGGCCGAAGGGCGTGTCGTTGGCGCGTGCGACCGCCTCGGCTTCCTCGGCGAAGGAGAGCACGGTCATGACCGGGCCGAAGATCTCCTCGCGCACGATGGTCATGGCGTCGGTGCAGCCGTCGAACACGGTCGGGGCGACGAACCAGCCCCCGGCGCAGGCGCCCTCCGTGACCCGGCCGCCGCCGACCAGCGCGGTGGCGCCCTCGGCTTTGCCCTTTTCGATGTAGCCCAGGACCTTGTTCATGTGGTCCTCGGAGATCAGCGCGCCGACCTGGGTCTCGGGGTCGAGCGGGTCGCCGATGCGCATGGCCCGGGTCCGCGCGACCAGCTTCTCCAGGAAGGCCTCGCGCACGCTCTCCTGCACGAAGACGCGGGTGCCGTTGGAGCAGACCTCGCCGGCCGAGAAGAAGTTGCCGAGCATCGCCCCGGAGACGGCGCGGTCGAGGTCGGCGTCCTCGAAGACCAGGATCGGCGACTTGCCGCCGAGCTCCAGGGTCACGTGCTTCAGGCTGCCGGCGGCGTCGGCCATGACCTTGCGCCCGGTGCCGACTTCTCCGGTCAGCGACACCTTGGCGATGCCCGTGTGGCGGGTCAGCAGGCGGCCGGTCTCGGCGAAGCCCTGGACGACGTTGAAGACGCCGTCGGGCAGGCCCGCTTCCCGGTAGATCTCGGCCAGCTTGACCGCGCTCAGCGGCGTCAGCTCGGCCGGCTTGAAGATCATCGCGTTGCCGCAGGCGAGCGCCGGCGCCGACTTCCAGCAGGCGATCTGGATCGGGTAGTTCCAGGCGCCGATGCCGGCGCAGATGCCGAGCGGCTCGCGCCGCGTGTAGGCGAAGGCGCTCCCCAGGTCGATGTGCTCGCCGGACAGGGAGCCGGCGAGGCCGCCGTAGTACTCCAGGCAGTCGGCGCCGGAGGCGGCGTCGGCGACCAGGGTCTCCTGGATCGGCTTGCCGGTGTCGCGGGTCTCGATCTCGGAGAGCTCCTGGTTGCGCGCGCGCAGGATCTCGGCGGCGCGCTTGAGGACGCGGCCGCGCTCGGTGCCGGTCATTCGCGACCAGAGGCGGAAGCCGGCCGCTGCGGCCTCGACCGCCGCCTCGACCGTCGCCGCCTCGGCGATCTCGACCTCGGCGAGCAGCTCGCCTCGTGCCGGATCGCGGGTCTCGAAGGTCGCGCCGGCGGTCGGCTGGAAACGCCCGCCGATCCAGGGGCTGATCCTGCCGTACCTAGCCATGGCTCTTGCTCCTCTGTCGTGTCGGCCGGCCGGCCTGCAGGGCCTCGGCCGGCAGGTTGTCGTGGAGGAAGCGGCGCATCGTGGCGCGCGCCTCGTCGGGATCGGACGGCTCGACCGAGAGCGTCGCGCGCAGCCACAGACCGTCGATCAGCGCCGCCGTCGCGGCGGCCAGGCGCGCCGCTTCCGGCGCCGGCACGATCTGGCGGAAGGCGTGGCGCAGGTTGCTGGCCAGGCGCTTCTCGTAGACCATCTGCACGCGGCGCAGCCGGGGCGAATGCAGCACCTGGCCCCAGAAGGCCAGCCAGACCGTGGCGATGCGCCGGTCGAACTGCGCCGGCTCCAGGTTCGCCTCGACGACCGCCAGCAGCCGCTCGTAGGGGCTCGCCGCCGTCGCCAACCGCCTGGCGGCGCCGCGCCCGAGGTCGCCGGCGAGCTGGCGCAGGGTCGCCTCGAGCAGGCCCTCCTTGTCGCGGAAATAGTGCGCGACCAGGCCGGGTGAGACGCCGGCGCGCCGCGCGATCGACTGCAGGCTGGCGCTGGCGAAGCCGACCTCGTGAATCGTGTCGATCGTCGCCTCGATCAGCTGATGCCGGCGCAGCGTCTCCATGCCGACCTTCGGCAAGGCGGTTCTCCCCAGTGGGTGTGGGCATTGAATTTGATTGAATGTTCAATCAAAATCAATGGGCGGGAGCGCTATGCCGCGGACCTGTCGAACCATGACGTCCCCCATGACGCCCGGGGGAGCGCGGGCGTAGGCCCGCTCGCGTCGCCGCCACGGCACTTGCGTGGTTCGACAGGCGTCGGCGACCGGTCGCCCTTCTGCGAGGCTTATCGAGGGCCGGTCAAGGCCGGTGCCTTCGCGCCTCGTATTTTTTATTGAACGTTCAATCAAAAACCGGTTAGGCTTCGGCCTCGATTTTTGCCCCGGCGGGGACGATAGTGGTCCCGATTGAGCAGTTCCAGGATCGGCCGGGGCGGGCCGTCCGGCGCGCCAGGGGAACGGCGCGAGACCTGCCGGGCCGGCCTCCGTTTCAGTTCAGACAAGAACGGGAGGCAAGAAGACATGCGTTTCGCCATCACGCTCTCCGCGGCGGCCCTGACCGCCACGCTCGCCGCGGCGCTCGCCGCTACCGGCCCCGCCCAGGCGGCCGTGCCCGATAGCTGCCGCACGGTGATCTTTTCCGACGTCGGCTGGACCGACATCACGGCGACCACGGCCACCGCCTCGGTGGTCCTGCAGGGGCTCGGCTACGAGACCGAGACCGAGGTGCTGTCGGTGCCGGTGACCTACCAGTCGCTCAAGAACGGCGACATCGACGTCTTCCTCGGCAACTGGATGCCGACCATGGAGGCCGACATCGCGCCCTTCCGCGAGGACGGCTCGGTCGAGGTCGTCGGCGCCAACCTGGAGGGCGCCAAGTACACCCTGGCGACCCTCAAGAGCACCGCCGACAAGGGCCTGACCTCCTTCGAGGACATCGCCGGCATGAGGGACGCGCTCGACGGCAAGATCTACGGCATCGAGCCCGGCAACGACGGCAACCGCCTGATCCTCGACATGATCGAGCAGGACGCCTTCGGCCTGAAGGGCTTCGACGTGGTGGAGTCCTCCGAGCAGGGCATGCTGTCCCAGGTCGCGCGCGCCAAGAGCCGCGGCGAGGACGTGGTCTTCCTGGGCTGGGAGCCGCACCCCATGAACGCCAACTTCGACCTGGTCTATCTGTCGGGCGGCGACGACTGGTTCGGCGCCGACTACGGCGGCGCCACGGTCTACACCAACGTCCGCAAGGGTTACCTCGAGGAGTGCGCCAACGTCGGTGCGCTGCTGGGGAACCTGAAGTTCTCCCTGGCGATGGAGAACGAGATCATGGCCAGCATCCTGGACGACAACAGGCAGCCCGAAGCGGCGGCCGAAGCCTGGCTGAAGGAGAACTCCGACGTGCTGGACGGCTGGCTCGAAGGTGTCACCACGGTCGAGGGAGAGCCCGGCCTGCCCGCGGTCAGGAGCGCGCTCGGCCTGTAGCCGACGGCGCGGAACCGTCCCCTCACCCTCCCTCGCTCCCGCGTGGGCCCCGCCCTCTCGCCTCGGGGGAGTGGGTGCCAAGCCTAGGCGAGGCGGGTGAGGGGTGGTTCGGCTCCGAGCAACGCAGAACAGCGACCGGGGGGCCCAGACCATGGAAGAGTGGATCACCGCCTATCGCATCCCGCTCGGCGCCTGGATGCGGCAGTTCGTCGACTTCATCAACGCCTACGCGGCCGGCTTCTTCAACCTGATCTCCGACGTCTTCGGCTTCCTGATCGACGGCCTCGTCGACCTGCTGCTGTGGTTCCCGCCGCTGGCGCTGATCGCGGCGATCGCGGCCTTCGCCTGGTTCATGCAGCGCTCCTGGGTGCTGACCCTGGGCAGCCTGCTGTCGCTGCTGCTGGTGCTCAACCTCGGCTACTGGGAGGCCACGGTCGAGACCTTGGCCCTGGTGATCTGGGCGACCTCGCTGTGCATGACGATCGGCGTGCCGCTCGGCATCGCCGCGGCGCACCGTCCCTGGCTGTTCACCCTGCTGCGCCCGGTCCTCGACCTGATGCAGACGATCCCGACCTTCGTCTACCTGATCCCGACCCTGATCCTGTTCGGCCTCGGCGTCGTGCCGGGCCTGATCTCGACGGTGATCTTCGCGATCCCGGCGCCGATCCGCCTCACCCAGCTCGGCATCGCCTCGGTGCCCAAGCCGCTGGTCGAGGCCGGCCAGGCCTTCGGCGCGACCCGCAGCCAGCTGCTCTGGAAGGTCGAGCTGCCGCACGCCCTGCCGACCATCATGGCCGGCCTGACCCAGTGCATCATGCTGTCGCTCTCGATGGTCGTGATCGCCGCCCTGGTCGGCGCCGACGGGCTCGGCAAGCCGGTGGTGCGCGCGCTCAACACGGTCGACATTGGCCGCGGCTTCGAGGCCGGCCTCGCGATCGTCGTGCTGGCGATCATCCTCGACCGCGTCGTCCGGCAGCGGCCGCGCGGCAAGGGAGGCCGCTGACATGACGGACGAAGGCACCGGCGGCGGCGCCGCCGTCACCTTCGAGAAGGTCGACATCGTCTTCGGCGAGGCGCCGGCGAGCGCCCTGCCGCTGCTCGACGCCGGCAAGACCCGCTCGGAGATCAACGAGGCGACCGGCCAGGTGATCGGCGTCGCCGACGCCTCGCTGGCCATCGAGCCGGGCGAGATCTGCGTGCTCATGGGCCTGTCGGGCTCGGGCAAGTCGACGCTGCTGCGCGCCGTCAACGGCCTTAACGCCGTGACCCGCGGCCGCGTCCTGGTGCGCCATCGCGGCGACCAGGTCGACGTCGCCGCCTGCAGCCCCGCGACCCTGCGCCAGCTGCGCACCGAGCGCATCGCCATGGTCTTCCAGCAGTTCGCCCTGCTGCCCTGGCGCACGGTCGCCGAGAACGTCGGCTTCGGGCTCGAGCTGCGCGGCCTGCCCAAGGCCGAGCGCGACCGCATCGTCGCCGAGAAGCTCGAGCTGGTCGGCCTCGGCGAGTGGGGCGGCAAGTACGCCCACGAGCTCTCGGGCGGCATGCAGCAGCGCGTTGGCCTGGCCCGCGCCTTCGCCACCGACGCCGACATCCTGCTCATGGACGAGCCCTTCTCGGCGCTCGACCCGCTGATCCGCGACAAGCTGCAGGACGACCTGCTGGAGCTGCAGCGCTCCCTGCACAAGACCATCCTCTTCGTCAGCCACGACCTCGACGAGGCGATGAAGCTGGGCAACCGCATCGCCATCATGGAGGGCGGCCGGATCATCCAGGTCGGCACGCCCGAGGACATCGTGCTCAACCCCGCCAACGACTACGTCGCCGAGTTCGTCGCCCACATGAACCCCTTGCGGGTGCTGCGCGGCGGCTCGCTGATGACGCCGGTCGAGGAGCTCGCCTGCGACGGCGAGGAGCTGCTGCTCGACCGCGCCGGTCGCCTGCGCCTGGCGCTCGACGCGGAGGGACGGCCGAGCCGGGTGACCGGCGACGGCCGCCCGGGCGAGCTGGTGGCCTACGCGGGCGAGGGCAGGATCGCCGACCTGCCCGAGGGCGCCTTCGTGGTCGCGCCCGTCGAGCTCTCGATGCGCGCCGCCATCGAGCTGCGCCAGGCGACCGGCCACCCCGTCATCCTGACCGAGCAGGGCCGCGCCGTCGGCCTGTGCGGCGACGAGGAGATCTACCGCGGCATCCTGCGGCAATCGTCCCACGAGCCCGAATCCCGCGTGCCGGCGGACGGCACCGCCGCCTGAGGAGTCCCATGCCAGCCATTCGCGCCATCGTCTTCGACAAGGACGGCACGCTGTTCGACTACTACCGGACCTGGCTGCCGGTGAACCGCGCGGCGGCCCTGGCGGCGGCCGGCGGCAGCCAGGCCGTGGCCGATCGCCTGCTCGCCCTTTCCGGCCACGATCCCGAGACCGACCGGGTCGAGCCGGGCTCGCTGATCGCCGCCGGGGACACCCGGGAGATCGCCCTCGCCTGGCTGCCCGAGCTGCCGCACCGCCGGATCGAGGAGCTGGTGCCGCTGCTCGACCGGGTGTTCCTGGAGCAGGGCGTCGCCAACGCCGCACCGGTCACCGACCTGGCGGCGCTCTTCGCGCGGCTGCGCGCCCGCGGCCTGACCCTGGCGGTGACCTCCAACGACAGCGCGGCGGCGACCCTGGCCACCGTCGCCCGCTTCGGCCTGGAGGAGCACCTGGCCTTCGTCGCCGGCTATGACAGCGGCCACGGCCACAAGCCGAGCCCGGGCATGGTCCGTGCCTTCTGCGCGGCGACCGGGCTTGCGGCCGAGAGCGTCTGCGTCGTCGGCGACAACCTGCACGACCTCGAGATGGGCCGCGCCGCCGGGGCCGGGCTGGTGATCGGCGTGCTGACGGGCAGCAGCACCGCCCAGGTGCTGGCCCCCCAGGCCCAGCTGGTGCTCGAGTCGATCGAGAGCCTGGAAGCAGCCCTGGAGGCCTGGCAGGCTCGCGTGGCCTAGCCGCGCCGCCGTCGGCCCGTGCGGTGGCCGGCGCTCGCGCCCGGGCCCTGGCCCTGGCCGCCGGCCGAGACGCTGCCGAGTGCCGCGATCACCGACTCGATCGTCGGCGGCTCGCCCGGCGGCGTCGTCTCGAGGGCCTCGCGCATGGCACGGATGTGTTCCGGCGTGGTACCGCAGCAGCCGCCGATGATCCGCGCGCCGCTGTCGCGCGCCAGCACGGCGTAGCGCGCCATCAGCTCCGGCGTGCCGTTGTAGACGACCTCGCCCTCGACGAACTCGGGAATGCCGCAGTTGGCCTTGGCGATGACGACGTCGCCGGGGCCGGTCGCCTGGCGCATCTGGACCAGGGCGGCGACCAGCTCGGCGGCGCCCGTGCCGCAGTTGCCGCCGAAGGCCAGCGGCCGCGGCGCGCTGTCGTGAGCGAGGCCGGCGAGCTCGGCCGGGGTCACGCCCATCATGGTGCGGCCGTGGGTGTCGAAGGACAGGGTGCAGGTGACCGGCAGGCCGGCCTCGGTGGCGCCCTGGATCGCCGCCTTGAGCTCCTCGGGCGAGGACATGGTCTCGATCCAGGCGAGGTCGGCGCCGCCGGCCTTCAGGCCCTCGCACTGGGCCCGGAAGGCGGCCACGGCCTGGTCGTAGGTCAGCGGCCCAAGGGGCTCCAGCAGGTCGCCGGTCGGGCCGACCGAGCCGGCGCAGACGACGGGGCGGCCGCAGGCGGCGATTTCCTCGGCCAGCAGCCGCGCCGCGGCCTCGTTGATCTCATGCACCCGGTCCTGGGCGCCATGCAGGCGCAGGCGGTTCGCGGTGCCGCCGAAGCTGTTCGTCAGCACCAGGTCGCTGCCCGCCTCGAGGAAGCCGCGGTAGTGGGCGCGCACCTTCTCGGGCTGCTCCAGGTTCCACAACTCGGGCGCGTCGCCGTGCTGCAGGCCCATGGCGAAGAAGTTGGTGCCGGTGGCGCCGTCGGCGATCAGCCAGGGGCGCTCGGCGAGCAGCTTGGTCAGCAGGTCGGACACGGCTTGGGTCCCGGCGAGACGAGGGTGCGGCAGGGCCGCGTCCTCGCACGCGCCGCCGGGAGCGTCAAGCGCCGCACGCCGCCGCGCCCCGCCGGCAAGCGGTCGCCCCGGGAACGCTTTGCCGCAGCCGACCGTTGCTGAAGCTCCGCCACAGCTCCCGCAGAGGAACCGGCTGATGCCCGCAGGACCCACCGCCACGCGCCGGCTCGCAGGGCGCCGTCTCGCCGTCCTGCCGTCGGCGCTCGCGGTCGCTTTCTGCGTCGCCCTCCTCGGCAGCGCCGCGGCATCGGAAGGCCTCCCGCTCACCGGCCAGGCGGTCAACGACGCTACCTTTGCGAAAACCGTCCGGACGGCCGAGGGCGCCACCGTCGAGTCGAAGTCGATCGGGCGCGCCCTCCTGGTCAAGCTGCAGGTCCTGCTCGACCGCCGCAGCTTTTCGGTCGGCGTCATCGACGGCCTGCCGGGCGACAAGGTGACAGAGGCGGTCCGGGCACTGGAGTTCGCCGAGAGCCTGAAGCCGGACGGCCTGGTCGACGAGGACGTCTGGGCGACGCTGGCTGCCGAGAGCATCCGGCCCGCCCTGGTCGACTACGAGATCACGGAGGCCGACGTCGCCGGTCCGTACCTGGAGAGCGTGCCGGAAGACGTCGGGGCGCTCTCGAAGCTCAAGAGCGTGGCCTACACCGGCCCGCTGGAGATGCTCGCCGAGCGCTTCCACATGGCCGAGGAGTTGCTGGTCGAGCTCAACCCCGGCAAGGACTTCGCCGAAGCCGGCACCGTGGTGGTCGTCGCCGATCCCGGCGAGCCGCTGGCCGAGCCTGGGGTCGAGAGCCTGGAGATCGACGGCGCCGCCGGGCGGGTCCGCGCCTTCGACGGCGAGGGCGCCCTGGTCGCCGCCTACCCGGCGAGCGTCGGCAGCCCGGCGGCGCCGGCGCCCCGGGGCAGCCACAAGGTCCGCACCGTCGCCCTCGACCCCGCCTATACCCACGTCTCCAGCTCCGGCGACGAGAAGCTGCACGTTCCGCCCGGCCCCAACGGGCCGGTCGGCAGCGCCTGGATCGACCTGACCCTGGAGGGCTGCGGCCTCCACGGCACCGCCGAACCGGCCGCGCTCGACAGGGAACCGGTCCAGGGCTGCGTGCGCCTGACCAACTGGGACGCGCGCGAGCTGGCCCATCTGGTCCGCGAGGGCACGAAGGTCGTCTTCCTCGAGGCCGGCGAGGCGCCGGATGACCCGGCCTCGGCAACCGGAAGCTCCGAGGAGGCCGCGGCGCAGTGACAGGTCCCGGCCGCCTGCTGCGGGCGAGCGCGCTCATCGGCCTCCTGGTCGGCCTCGGCGGCGCGCCGGTCGCCGGCGAGACGCTGCCGCTGCCGCCGCTGCGTCCGCCCGAGCTGGGCGGACCCGACCCGGTCGCCGACTGGTCCGACCCGGACGCGCCGCTGCAGGCCTCGCCGCCGAAGGACAGGCGGCTGGCGCCGGCTGCCGAGGCGACGGTCGCCGAGGCGGCGGCTCCCGAGGACGCCGCGCCGGTCGCAGCCGAGGCGGCGGAAGCGGTGGAGGAACCCGAGCACCCGCCGCTGGCGGCGCCGGAAGGGCCGGTCGCGGACGAGCACGAGTCGCCGCCGCTCGACGAGGCCATGGCGGAGGAGCGGCCGGCCTTCGAGCTCGCCGAAACCCTGGACTGCGAGGCGGAGCTGCGCCGCCTGGGCGCCGTCTTCACCCTGGCCGAGCCGATCGAGGAGAACGGCTGCGGTGCCGAGCGGCCGCTGGCGGTCACGGCGCTGCCCGGCGGCATCGCCCTCGAGGGCCCCGAGGTGCTGCTGCGCTGCGAGGCGGCGCTGGCGGTGGCGCGCTGGATTGGCGGGGTGGTGGCGCCCTCGGCGGTGCTGCACCTCGGCACCGCCGTCGAAAGCCTGCTGGCCTCGACCAGCTATCACTGCCGGGGCCGTGACGGCAGCGCCACGCCCAGCGAGCACGCCTTCGCCAACGCGCTCGACGTCATGGGCCTGCGCTTCGCCGACGGCAGCGTCATGCTGATCGCGCCGCGGCCGGACAGCGCAGCGCCGCAGCGCGCCTTCCAGGCGGCGATCCGCGGCGGCGCCTGCGCCTACTTCACCACCGTCATCGGCCCGACCACCAACGCCGCCCACGACGACCACCTGCACCTGGACGTCAAGCGCCGCTCCGGCGGCTACCGGATGTGCGAGTAGCTACCCGGCGATCTCGTCGTAGCCGCGGCCCTGGAACTGCAGCAGGCAGATGCCGTGGCCGAAGGGATCGGCGATCTGGGCGATGCGGCCCCAGCTGTGCTCGCGGATCTCGCCCTCGAGCTCGGCGCCGGCGTCGCGGGCGCGCTGCAGGGCCGGCTCCAGGTCCTCGACGAGGAAGTCCAGGTGCACCGGCGTCCAGTGTCGCCGGTAGTCGCGCCGCGTCCCGCCCGGTCCGGCCGCCGCCGCCGTGCCGGCCGGCTTGGCGAGCAGGTAGAGCGGCGCGTCGGCCCCGAGCAGCTCGACGACCTCGGGCCCGAGCCGGCGCCCGACGGTGAGGCCGAAGGCGCGGCCGTAGAAGGACTCGGCCCGGTCGATATCGTCGACGTCGATGTTGATCAGCACGCTCGCCGTCATGGCCCCGGCGCCTCCCGATGTCCGAGCTTCCGATGGACGGCCGCCGCCTGCGCCGCGGTCGCAATCGGCCCCGGATTCCAGGCCGCCGAGGGTGCTTCGGCCAGACCGCCGCGACGGAACTGCAGCAGGCACACCCGGTTGCCGAAGGGATCGGTGAGCTGCGCGATGCTGCCCCAGTCGTGGTCGCGGACCTGACCCTCCAGCCGAGCCCCGGCCTGGGCCGCCCGCGCGCGCGCCGTCTCGAGGTCCTCGACCACGAGGTCGACCTGGACCGGCGGCCTCAGCCGCCCGCCTTCCCCGGGGACGGGGTCGCGGGCGAGTAGATGAATCGGCGCGCTGCCGCCGATCAGCTCGACGACCGCCGGCCCGAGACGCCTGCCGACGACCAGCCCGAAGGCGCGGACGTAGAAGGCTGCCGCGGTGTCGAGCTCCTCGGCTTCGACCTGGATCAGGATCAGCGGTGCCATGGCGACGGGCTCCCGGTCGTTCACGATCCGTTCCAGAATACCTCGAGCCCCGGCCGCTGTCAGCCGGAAAAGTGCGGCACCGCCCGGTGCTGGATTGCATCAGGCCCGTAGCGCCTCGTTGTCCGGGTCGTAGGGGCTCTCGGCGACGATGCGCGCCGGGCGCAGCTGGTCCAGAACGCGGACCTGGCAGGTGCGGCCGATCTCCGCGAAGGGCGTCTTGACGTAGCCCAGCATCAGCGACTTGCCGACGTGGTGGCCGTAGCCGCCGGCGGTGCCGCGGCCGACGACCTCGCCGTCCATGTAGATCGGCTCGTTGCCGAAGGGGTCGGCGTCGTCGGCCTCGATCTCTAGCGTGCAGTAGGTGTTGGGGATACCCGCCTCCTGCTGGCGCACCAGGGCCTCGCGGCCGGTGAACTCGGCCTTGTTGAGCCGTACGAAGCGGGACAGCCCGGCTTCCAGCACGGTGTTCTCGGCGTTGAGGTCGGTGCCGAACAGGCGATAGGACTTCTCCAGGCGCATGGAGTCCATGGCGCGCATGCCGACCAGCCCGATGTCGTAGGCGCGGCCCGCCTCCATGATCTGGTCGTAGAGGTGGTTCTGGTACTCGATCGGGTGATGCAGCTCCCAGCCGAGCGAGCCGACGAAGTTGACCCGCAGCGCCCGCACGCCGGTGCACCAGCCGACCGGGATGTCGCGCCCGGTCAGCCAGGGGAAGCCCTGGTTCGAGACGTCGGCGTCGGCCAGCTGCTCCAGGATCTTGCGGGAGTCGGGGCCGGCCAGCACGAAGACGCCGTACTGGGTCGTGACGTCCTGCAGGAAGACCGAGCCGTCGCGCGGCAGGCGCCGGGTCAGGAAGTCCCAGTCCATGTCGTGGGCGCGGCCCGGGCCGACGACGTAGAAGCGCTCGCCGTAGAGTCCGTCGGGCAGGCGCAGGATGGTGAACTCGGCGCGCACCGAGCCCGAGTCGGTCAGGGCGTGGCAGAGGTTCATGCGCCCGACGCTCTTGGGCACGTTGTTGGCGATCATGCGGTCGAGCCACTCGCGCGCGCCGCGGCCCTCGACCAGGTACTTGGCGAAGCTGGAGAGCTCCAGCAGGCCGGCGCGCTCGCGCATCGCGCGGACCTCGTTGCCGACGTGCTCGAACCAGTTGGAGCGGCGGAAGGAGTAGACGTCGCGGCGCTCGACGCCCTGCGGTGCGAACCAGTTCGGCCGCTCCCAACCGAAGGCCTGGCCCCAGACCGCGCCGGCGCGCTCGAGCCGCTCGTAGGCCGGCGGCGTCTTGGCCGGGCGTCCGGCGGGGCGCTCCTCCATCGGGTAGTGGTTGAAGAAGACGTGCTCGTAGGCCTCCTCGTTCTTGATCTTCGCGAACTTCTTGGAGACGACGCCGAAGCGCCGGGGGTCGACGCCCATCATGTCGACCGTCGGCTCGCCCTCGACCATCCACTCGGCGAGCTGCCAGCCCGCGCCGCCGGCCGCGGTGATGCCGAAGGAGTGGCCCTCGGAGATCCAGAAGTTCGGCAGCCCGAAGGCCGGCCCGACCATGGGGTTGCCGTCGGGGCAGTAGGAGATCGGCCCGTTGACGATGTCCTTGATGCCGGCGTTCTCGAAGGAGGGGACGCGCCGCATGCAGGCCTCGACGTGGGGCAGCAGCCGCTCCAGGTCGCCGGGGAAGAGATCCTTCTCGAAGGTCGGCGGCACGCCGTCGACGAAACAGGCCGGGGCGTGCTTCTCGTAGGGCCCGAGGATCCAGCCATTGCGCTCCTCGCGCAGATAGTACTGGGCGTCGGATTCGCGCAGCACCGGCAGCTCGGCGTTGCCGGCGGCGCGGTAGGCCTTCAGCTCGGGGTCGACGTCGGTGACGATGTACTGGTGCTCGACCGGGATCGCCGGGAGCTCCAGGCCGACCATCCGGGCGGTGGTGCGCGCGTAGTTGCCGGTCGCGCAGACGACGTGCTCGCAGGCGATCTCGCCCTTGTCGGTCCTGACCAGCCACTCGGACGAGCCGTTGCGCTCGATCGCGGTCACGGCGGTGCCCTGGAGGATCCGGGCGCCCCGGTCGCGCGCGCCCTTGGCCAGGGCCATGGTGACGTCGACCGGCGCGACGTGGCCGTCGGTCGGGTGCCAGAGCGCGCCGACCAGCCCCTCGGCGTCGATCAGCGGCCAGAGCCGCTTGATCTCCTCGACGTCGATCAGGTGGCATTCGACGCCGATGGTCTCGGCCGTGCACTGGTAGTTGCGGTACTCGTCCATGCGGTCGCGGTTGGTCGCCAGCCGCAGATTGCCGGTCTGGTGGAAGGAGACGGCCTGGCCGGTCTCGGCCTCGAGCTTCTTGTAGAGCTCGACCGAGTACTGGTGCAGCTGCCCCACCGAGTAGCTCATGTTGAACAGCGGCAGCAGGCCGGCCGCGTGCCAGGTCGAGCCGGCGGTCAGCTCGCTGCGCTCGAGCAGCACGACGTCGTGCCAGCCCTTCTTCGCCAGGTGGTAGAGCGCCGAGGCGCCGTTGACGCCGCCGCCGATGACCACGACCCGCGCCGTCGAGGGGAAACCCGCCATGACCAATCGTCCTTTTCGAGCGCCCGGCGCCTTCGGCTCCGCAAGGCCACCGGGCCACGCTTGCGGACCGGCGAAAACTGGCAAGGCCGCGCGCGCCGCGCGGAGGGAAAAGCGACAGCGATTAGGGCGGAAGCGACGCGGCGCGCCCGCGGCCTGTGGCGCGCGCGGTAGCCGGGGCGGGCGACGCCGCATTCACGGCGTTACCTGTCGCCTGCCGGACAGCCTGCCGGGCCTGCGCGCTCGCACAAACGCATCAGGAGTTTCCGGCCGGCCGCACCGCCAGACACCGCGGTCGGCCCTTGGCCCTTGGAGGGTGCGATGGTCGACCAGGCAGCGGGTCCGGCGGATGTGGCGGCGACGGGATCGGAGGAAGAGTCCGGCGCCCGGGGCAGCCGGCGCGGTCGCGGCAGCGGCAGCGGCGGCGCCGACGCGAGACGCGCCCTCCGGCGCGGCGGCGCCATCAAGCAGCTCGGCCAGATCCACCGCAAGATCCCGGTCTTCGAGGTCCTGAACGAGGAGGCCCTCGAGATCGTCGAGCACAACGCCGACACGATACTGGAGGAGATCGGCATCGAGTTCCGCGGCGACGCCGAGGCGCTCGAGCTGCTCGCCGCGCACGGCTGCGACGTCCAGGGCGAGCGGGTCCACTTCCCGCGGGGCCTGGCGCGCAAGATCGTCCAGGACAACGCGCCGGCGCGCTTCACCCAGCACGCCCGCAATCCCGAGCGCTCGGTCACGATCGGCGGCGACGGCACGGTCTTCGCGCCGGTCTACGGCCCGCCCTTCGTCCACGACCTCGAGGGCGAGCGGCGCTACGGCACCATCGAGGACTTCCGCAACTTCGTGAAGCTGGCCTACATGACGCCGGCGATGCACCACTCCGGCGGCACGGTCTGCGAGCCGACCGACATCCCGGTGAACAAGCGCCACCTGGACATGGTCTACAGCCACATCCGCTACTCGGACAAACCCTTCATGGGCTCGGTGACCGCCCCGGAGCGCGCCGAAGACACGGTGGCCATGGCCAAGATCCTGTTCGGCGACGACTTCGTCGAGCAGAACTGCGTGACCGTCAGCCTGATCAACGCCAACTCGCCGATGGTCTGGGACGAGACCATGCTGGGCGCGCTCAAGGTCTACGCGCGTCACAACCAGGCGACCATCGTCACGCCCTTCATCCTGTCGGGCGCCATGGCGCCCTGCACGGTCGCCGGCGTCATGACCCAGACGCTGGCCGAGTCCCTGGCCGGCATGGCCTTCGCCCAGATGGTCCGGCCCGGCGCCCCGGTGATCTTCGGCTCCTTCGCCAGCTCGATGTCGATGCAGTCCGGCGCGCCGACCTTCGGCACGCCGGAGCCGGCGCTGGTGCTCTACGGCGTCGGCCAGCTGGCGCGGCGCCTCGGCGTGCCCTTCCGCTCGGGCGGCGGCCTCTGCGGCTCCAAGCTGCCCGACGCCCAGGCCGCCTACGAAAGCGCGGCGACGCTGCAGCCGACGCTGCTCGGCGGCGTCAACTTCGTGCTCCACGCCGCCGGCTGGCTGGAGGGCGGGCTGGTCAGCTCCTATGAGAAGTTCGTCATGGACGCCGACCAGCTCGGCATGCTGCAGACCCTGAGCCAGGGCGTCGACATGAGCGAAAACGGCCAGGCGATGGACGCGATCCGCGAGGTCGGCCCGGGCAGCCACTTCCTCGGCGCGACCCACACGCAGCGCAACTTCGAGACCGCCTTCTACCGCTCGACCATCGCCGACAACAATTCCTACGAGCAGTGGCTGGCCGAGGGCGAGCAGGGCGCCCAGCAGCGCGCCAACGCCCTGGTGCGCAAGCTGCTCGACAGCTACGAGGCTCCGGCCCTGGACGAGGGCATCGACGAGGCGCTCAAGGCCTTCATGACCGAGAAGAAGGCCTCCATGCCCGACGCCTTCGCCTGAGGCCCGGCGGTCGCCAACGGCGCCGCTATCGGCTCGTCCGGGCCGGTGCGTTCGCCTGGAGCAGTTCGGCCTCGAGCCAGGGCGTCAGCTTGACGATATCGGGCACGCAGTGGCGCATCACCGCGTGGTGCGCGGCGGTCGCTATGCGCTCCGCCAGTTCCGCCCCCTCGGTGCGCCGGGCGATGAGCCAGAGCCTGCGTTTCGGCGACTGGTCCGGCAGCCGGTGGCATTCGATCTGCGCTGCCGCGGGATGGCTCTTCAGCGCGACCAGTGGGGTCGTGATCGCCCAGCCGATCCCCGCCCGGACCATCGCCATGACCGCATCCGAGGTGTCGAACTCGTAGCGGTGCGGCGGCACGACCGCGCGCTGGCGCAGGTAGCTGTCGACCTGGCCTCCGAAGAATGAGCGCCTGGAGTAGCGGATCAGCGGGATCTCGCCGCTCAGCGCCTCGATCGTCTTTCCCTTCACCGAGTCCCGCTTCGGGGTGACCAGGAAGAACGGCTCTTCGAAGATGGGAAAGGCGATCAGGTCGAACTGCGCAAAGGTGTCGTCGGGGCTGATGATGAAGTCGACCCGGCGCTCCAGCAGCGCGCGCACGCTGGTGTCCTCAAAGCCCGAAGCGACCGACCACTGGGCGGCAATGCTGTCCAGTTCCTGCACCAGGCTCGGCCCTGCCGTGGCGGCAAAGGAGTCGACCATGCCGATGCGCAGTAGGGGCAGCAGCTTGTTGAGGTCGAGGTCGACGACCTGCTCGAGCTCCCAGGCACGGTCGAGCACCTCGGTCGCCTTCTTGTGAAAGGAGCTTCCGGCGAGGGTGAGCTTGGCCGGCCGCACCGAACGGTCGATCAGCTGGCAGCCGACCGCGCGCTCCAGGCTGGAGATCGCCTGCGAGACCGCCGATTGCGTCAGCCCGAGCCGCTCGGCCGCCTTCGACATGCTCTGGTCTTCGATCGTCGCCACGAAGGCCTCGATCGAGCGCAGGTTCATCCAGCTTTTCATCGGCCCAGTCCCGTTCTGTATCGGTGGATCGTTCGCGTCGCTCGCCGGTTACGGATTGACGCGCACCTGCCGAGTGGCTTATATTTACTATTAGTAAAACTAATAATAACCAGACGCAACTGTTAGTCGCTGCCGTCGGCGGCACGAGCACGGGAGAGCGAAGATGACCCAGAGCTTGATCAAGGCACTGCTGGTAGGGGCGGCGCTGTTCGGCGCCGCGGGCGTCGCGTCGGCGGAGACGGTGACGCTGCGCCTCGGCAATATCACCGGCCCAAAGCACATCGAGACGCGGGCGCAGGAACGTTTCGCGGAGTTGGTCGCCGAGAAGACGGGCACACAGGTGCAGGTCGAAGTCTTCTCCGGCAGTCAGCTCGGAGACGCGCCGTCGCAGCTCGAGGCCATCCGCCTCGGCGCTCAGGACATGTACGGCGGCGGGACGGGCAACTTCGGCAAGTACGTCAAGGACTGGAACATCACCTCGGTCGGCTTCGTGTTCCGCGATAAGGAGCACTTCGAGAAGGTCCTGGACAGCGACGTCTACAAGGGCATGGAGCAGGCGCTGCTCGACAAGGCTGGCTTCCGGATGGTGCTGCGGAACGGCGCCCGCCCCGGCAAGCCGGTGATCGCGACCAAGCCGATCATGAGCCCCGACGACCTCAAGGGGATGAAGGTCCGGATCCCACCGTGGGAGGGCTACGTGAAGACCTTCGAGGCGATGGGCGCGAAGACGGTCAGCTTGCCCTGGGGGGAGACCTACCTTGCTCTCAAGCAGGGCATCGCCGAGGTCGCCTCGGCGACCGCTTCGGGCCTTTACGGTCAGTCGCTGCAGGAGGTGGCGCCCTACCTGACGCGGGTCAACTTCTTCAGCGACGGCTTCACCATCGTGATCGGTGAGCGCAAGTTCCAGAAACTCTCGGCCGAGCACCAGGCGGCGCTGCTCGAAGCCGGCGAGGAAGCCGGCGCGTACTACAACGAGCTGGCCGTCCGCGACGAGGCCGAGGTGATCGAGAAGATGATCGAAGACGGCGGGGTCGTCATCCGCGTCAGCCCGGAGCCGTTCATCGCCAGGATGGGGCCGGTGATCGAGCAGATGGAGGAGCAGGGCGTCTGGACCACCGAGGGGCTGTTCCAGAAGATCCAGGCGATCCAGTAGACCCTAGGGCCGGCGCCCCGCATTCCGGCGCGCCGGCCCGCTCCACGCTTCCCTTGTGCCGCGGGCCGCGCCAGCGCGGCGAGTCCCTGCAACGGATGCCGTGCGAGCCCGCCCCGGCTCCTGCCGGGCCCCGCGCGGACAGTCCACGAAGACCAGGAAAGAAAATGGACCGCTTAGAGACCGTTTCGACCACCCGGAGGCTCGCCACGTTCGTCGCCCAGACGACCTGGGAAACGCTGCCGGAAGCGGCACGCGAGTCCTCCAAGCAGGCGATCGCCGACTGCATCGGCGGGGCACTCGCCGGTGCCGCCGAGCCCCCGGCCGTCGCCGCTATGCGGATGGCGCAGGGCGAGCCGGGGGAGGCGGTGATCTGGGGCTCGGTCCTGCGCACCGGCGAACGCACCGCCGCGCTGGTCAACGGCACCATGGCGCACGCTCACGACATCGACGACACCAATGAGTCGATGCGCGGACATCCCTCCGCCCCGGTGGTGCCGGCGGCCTTCGCGGTGGGTGGCGCCGGACCGGGCCAAGACCTGATCCTGGCCTACGCCGTAGGCGTCGAAGTTGAGGCGAAGCTGGGTCGCGCTATGAACATGGAGCACTACGAGCGGGGCTGGCACACGACCTCGACCCTCGGCTCGCTGGGCGCCGCGGCGGCAGCGGCGAGCCTGCTCGGCCTGGACGCCGAGCGCTGCGCCCATGCCCTCGCGATCGCCGCCTCGACTGCCTGCGGCCTGCGCGCCAACTTCGGCACGATGACCAAGCCGCTGCACGCCGGCCTTGCCGCCGAGAACGGCGTCCTTGCGGCGCGCCTGGCGGCCGCCGGGCTGACCGCGAATCCGACAGCGATCGAGGCCGCCGAGGGCTTCTTCGACCTGTTCTGCGGCAGCGACAACGTCGCGGCCGACCGGGCCGTCGCCGGGCTCGGCGCCCCCTTCGACGTTGTCAGCCCCGGGATCATCTACAAGCTTTATCCGACCTGCTCACTGACCCACCATGTCCTCGACCTGCTGTTCGAGGGGATCGCCAGCGGCGCGATCGAGCCGGCGACCATCGAGCACGTCGATTGCGGCATCGGCTACCGCTGCGAAAAGACGCTGCCCTACCATCGGCCGACGAACGGCCTGGAGGGCAAGTTCAGCATGGAGTATTGCATTGCCGCGGCGCTCCATTACGGGCAGGTCGGCTTCGCCGAGTTCAGCGACGAGGCGGTCAATGCGCCCGAGATCGCCGCGCTTTATCCGAAGCTCAACATTTACTTGCATTCGGACCTGCGCGAGCGCGACTCGGTGTTCAACGACTTCGCCGACATCGAGATCCGGCACCGCGACGGCAGGGTGTTCCACGAGCGCCTCTACAAGCCGAAGGGCCACCCGAGCAATCCGCTGACCTGGGACGACCTGGAGGCGAAGTTCCGTCGCTGCGCCGACCCCGCCGTCGGGGCGGCGGCGGCGGCTCGGATCTGGGGCGGCCTGCGCAGCCTTGAGACGCTGGCGCCCGGCGAGGTCAATGCCCTCTTCTGAGTTTCAATAGCCCACCGCAGAGAGGGAAGATGGGGATGCTGCGCCTGGAGAGGCTGCTGCAACGGACCGAAGAGCTGGCCGCTCTGCTGCTGGTCGCCGCCCTGGCGCTGCTGATCGGCGGCCAGATCGCGTTCCGCTACCTGTTCGACGACCCGCTCTCGTGGAGCGAGGAACTGACCACCTTCCTGCTGATCTCGCTCACCTTCGTCGCGGCGACGGCGGTGCTCAAGCGGGGCGAGCACTTCTCGATCGACACCTTCCTCGCGTCGCTGCCCCGGGCCGCGCGTCGCATCGTCGAGATCGCGGGGCTCGCGCTCCAGGCCGTGGTGATGCTGGCACTGGCCTACTACTCATTCAATCTCGCCCGGCTCTACGAAGGCACCGAGACGGTGGTGCTCGGCATCCCCGAGGAAGCCAAGGCCTACGTCATGGTCTACTGCTTCCTGTCCATGGCGCTGCATCTCGGCGTGCGCCTCGTGCGCTCGCTCGCCGCGCACCCCTAGGAGAAGCCCATGGAAGGCATCGTCTTCGGGCTCCTGCTCGTCGTCCTCTTCTTCGCCAACGTGCCGATCGCGGTGACGCTGCTGATCGCCACCATCGGCTTCATTCTCGTCAGCGGGGACTTTCCGTTGGAGATCGTCGCCCAGCGCATGTGGGGCGGCGTCACCAGTTCGATCCTCTCGGCGATCCCGATGTACATCCTCGCCGCGATCCTGATGAACAACATGGGCGTGACGGAGCGGATCTTCCGCTTCGCCCTGGCCTTAGTCGGCCACCTGCGCGGCGGGCTCTACTATGTCAACATTCTCGCCAGCGTGATCTTCTCCGGCATGTCGGGCTCCAACACCGCCGACGTCGCCGGCCTCGGCAAGATCGAGATCAAGGCGATGGTCGACGCCAACTACGACCGTGCCTACAGCGCGGCCGTGACCGCCGCCTCGTCGATTATCGGTCCGATCATTCCGCCGAGCATCATCCTGGTCGTCTACGCGCAGCTGGCAAGCGTCTCCACGGGGCGGCTGTTCCTGGCGGGAATCCTGCCCGGTCTGGTAATGGCGGCCTGCCTGTCGCTGATCGTTTTCGTCCTGGTGCGCCATCGCGCCGCCGCCGGCGACCCGCTGCCCCGCGCAACTGCGGGCGAGGTAATGCGCCGGGCGCGCGACGGCCTCTTCGCGCTGATCGCTCCGGCGATCATCGTCGGCGGCATGACCCTGGGCATCGTGACCCCGTCGGAGGCTGGCGTGCTGGCGGTCTGCTACTCGCTGCTGCTCGGCGTCGTCTATCGGAGTCTCAGCTTCCGGCTACTGGTCAAGTCGCTGCACGAGGCCGCGCTGTTCAGCGGGGCCATCCTGCTGATCATCGCCGCCTCCGGCGCATTCGGCTGGGCGGTCAACATCATGCAGGTCCCGGAGGCGGTGGGCGACACCATCCAGGCGATTACCGACCGGCCCTGGCTGGCTCTGCTGATGATCAACCTGGGGCTGCTGATGCTGGGCTGCCTGGAGGCCGGTTCCGCGGCGCTCGTGGTGGTCGCGCCGGTGCTGATCTACCTGGGTGGCCTCTACGGTATCGATCCCGTGCACCTTGGCATCATCGCCGCGATCAACCTTACGCTCGGCTCGATGACGCCGCCCGTGGCGCTGTCGCTGTTCATTTCCGCACGGATCGCCGGGGTGCCGATGCGCGCGGCAGTGATCGCCTCGCTGCCGTTCTTCCTCGCGCTCCTCGCATCGCTGCTCATCGTGACCTTCGTGCCGGCCTTCTCCCTGGCGCTGCCGAATTGGCTGATGGGCAGCTGACGGCGCCCGGACGACAGGATTGGCGACAGACAGAAGGAGAGCAGGACGATGCTTCGGCGCGACGATCACGAGGGTATCCGGGTGCTTCGGCTGGACAGGCCGGAGAAGCTGAACGCCTGGGACCAGGAACTGCGCGACACGCTCGCCGCCGCGCTCGCCGAGGCGGATGGCGACGCGGCGGTCGGGGCTGTGGTGCTGACCGGCACAGGAGACCGGGCCTTCTGCGCCGGCGCCGACCTCACCGACCCGACGGTCGGGACGGCGGCCGCGGCCGCCACCCGGATGGCCGGCTATCGCGCGCTCTACGGCTCGCTCCTGGAGTTCGCGAAGCCGCTGGTCACCGCCCTCAACGGTCTGGCGGCCGGCTCGGCGTTCCAGGCGATCCTGCTGACCGACCACCGAGTCGGCCATCCCGGCGTGCGCCTGGGCATGCCCGAGATCAACGCCGGCATGCCCTGCATCACCGGTTCGACGATCCTGAGCCACACGGTAGGCGCGGCCGTTGCGCGCAGCCTCGTGACGACCGCGCGCTTCCTCGACGCGGAGCGCGCGGTGGCGCTGGGGCTGATCGACGAGCTGGTCGAGCCGGCGGCGGTTCTAGACCGCGCCGTCGCCGTCGCCCGCGACGGCGCCGGAAAATCGCCGCGCGCCTACGCGGAAACCAGACGCTGGTTCAGCGAGATGCTGCGTCCGGCGCTCGACCAGGCGTTCGAGCACGCGGCGACGGTTCGCTCGCACGCCAGCATGGGCGAGTCGATAGAGGCGGGGGTCCAGGGCTTCCTGGGCCGGTCCAGGCGCAGCCGCTAGCCCACCGTCCTCGAACATGAGCAGGGAGAGTCCCATGGTATCGGGAAGCGCGCCGGCCTTGCCGGCAGAACAGGAATGGCCGGTCCCCGGGGAGGTAACGTTCCGCACGATCCTGGAGCGCCGCGCCGCCGAGGACCCCGAGCACCGCTTCCTGGTTTGGGACGGCGGCGCGCTCACCGTCGGCGAGGTGCACCGGGCCTCGACGAGGCTCGCCAATGCGCTGCTCGCCAGAGGTCTGCGCAAGGGCGACCTCGTCGCCTTCATGCTGGACCAGCACGCCGAGCACATCGTCGCCCTCGTCGCCTGCGCGATTGCCGGCCTGGTGCGCACGTCGGTGAACGTCAGCGCCAAGGGCGACTACTTGGCGCACCTGCTCGCCGACGCCCGGCCGCGGGCGCTGATCGCGGAGACCGGCTATCGCCGGCTGCTCGAGCCGGCCTTCGGCGCGCAGGTTCCGGAGCTGCTGGTGTGGAACGAAGCCGACGGCGCACCGGCCGGCGAGGGCCTGAAGCAGCTGATCGCGACCGGCGCCGAGACCCCGCTACCGACGGTGGTCGAGCCCGACGATCCGCTGGTCGTCAACTACACCTCCGGCACGACCGGCGCGCCGAAGAAGTTCTCGAGAAGCGATCGCGTGCTGCAGATTGGCTCTCTGGCCTGCCTGCGCATCGGCGAGTTCGAGCCGGGGGACGTCCTGCTGTTCTGGGAGCCGCTTTTCCACGGCGCCGGCAGCCAGACCGCGCTGGCCGCGCTCCTGGAGAAGGTCACGCTGGCGATGACCCCGCGCTTCAGCGCCTCGCGCTTCTGGGATCAGGCGAGGTTCTTTGGAGCAACCAAGATTCACTACATCGGCGGCATCCTGCCGATTCTGCTGAAGCAGCCCGCGCGCCCGGACGACCTCGACCACGGCGTGCGCATCGCCTGGGGCGCCGGCTGCCCGCCCGATGCCTGGGAGACCTTCGAGCGGCGCTTCGGCGTGCGCGTCCACGAGGGCTACGGGCTCAGCGAGGTCGCCAACTACGTCTGCGTCAACAGGGGCGGGCCCAGGGGATCCGTCGGCCGCGTCCTGCCATACTTCTCGATCCGGCTGCTCGACGAGGAGGGTCGGGAGGTCTCTCCCGGCGAGACTGGAGAGATTGTCGTCAAGGGCGAGCGCCCGGAGTACACCTCAGTATCGCTGAACCGCACGAGTACGACGACTCGCGACGGCTGGATCCGGACAGGCGATCTCGGGCGCTTCGACACGTCGGGCTATCTCTTCTTCGCGGGCCGCAAGAGCGACAGCCTGCGCCGCCGCGGCGAGAACGTGTCTGCCTGGGAGGTCGAGCGTGTCGTGGCTCGTCACCCAGAGGTCGAGGAATGCGCGCTGATCGGCGTGCCGAGCGGTCTCGGGGACGACGACCTCAAGATCTTCGTCCGACGGCGCCCAGGCAGCACGCTCGATCCGCTCGGGCTCGTTCGATGGTGCGAGGACAGGATGCCCTACTTCCAGATCCCGCGCTACGTGTCGCTGGTCGAGGAACTGCCGAAGACGCCGACCCAGCGCGTCCGCAAGGGTGAGTTGCCAAGGACGACCGACGACTGCTGGGATCTCGAGGCGACCGGCTATCGCCTGAGCCGTTAGATTCCGCGAGACTGCCCTCACTTCAGCAGGATGCGGCCCTCGATCTGCGGCGCGACGTAGCCGATCGAGCGGATGTAGCTGATGACCTGGCTGGCCAGCAGGCCGGCCTCGTTGGCAGAGACGAGGGTGTCGGCCAGGGTCAGCACCTCGTAGCCGTCGCCGCCTCTCGCCAGGAAGTCGTTGATCGCCAGGGTGTAGCGGGCCTCCGGCTCGACCGGCAGGCCGTTGACCGCGAGCGCGATCACGCGCCCGCCCACCGGCTGCGAGAGATCGACGGTGACGGCCATGCCGGAGAGCTGGGGGAAGCGGCCGGCGGCCTCGGTGATCTGCGAGAAGCCGTTCTCCAGGGCGCTGCGAAGCTGCAGGCCGGTCAGCTCGAGCAGCACCGTGCGGTTGCCGAAGGGCAGCTCGGTCAGGATGTCGCGCGAGGTGATGCGGCTGCCGGGCGGATAGACCTTGTTGCCCCGGATGCCGCCGCCGTTGACGATGCCGACGTCGGCCCCGGTCATCTCGCGCATGGCGTCGGCGATCAGGTTGCCGATGGTCGTCTCCCGGCTGCGGACCTCGATGCGCCGGCTGTCGAGCCGGGTCGCGGTCATGCCGATCTGGACGTCGAGCTCGCGCGACAGCTCGGCGTCGTAGGCGGCGACGCGCTCCGCCACCGCCGGGTCGGGCTCGACGTCCGCCGTGTCGACGACCCGGAAGGCCGGCGTCCAGCGCAGCGCCTCGCCTACGCGATGAAGGGTGAGCGTCAGGATGTTCACCCGGTCGGCCTGCTCGCCCGACTCCATCAGGACCGTGCGGCCGTCGTAGAGGGTGGTCAGCAGATGGTCGTCGCCGCTGACGACCACGTCGAAGGCGCCGGAGCGCACGAACTCGAGATCCTGGCTGAACGGGGTGTGGGCGATGGCGACGACGACCTCCGCGCCCTTCTCGCGCAGCGTCTCCGCGATCTCCTCGGCGATCGGGAGCGGCGGCAGGAAGCTGTAGCCGCCCGGCGTCGAGCGCTCGGAGACGTCGTCGAGCATGACGCCGACGATGCCCACGGACATGCCCGCGACCTTCAGGATCTGGCTGGTCAGGACGCCGTCCGGAAGGGTTCCGGCGGGCGAGCGCAGGTTGGCGGCGAGCACCGGGAAGTCGGCCTCGGCGATGCGTGCGGCAAAGGCATCGGGGCCGAAGTCGAACTCGTGATTGCCCGGCACGAAGGCGTCGGGCCGGATCATGTTCAGCAGCGCGACCATGTGCGCGCCCTCGTCGAAGGCCGAAAGCACCGAGGGCGAGAAGGCGTCGCCGGCGTGCAGGAACAGGACCGCGCCGCCGTTCCTGGCCCGCTCCGCCTCGACCACCGCGGCGAGGCGCGCGAGGCCGCCACGGCCGTCCTTCTCCTCCATCCGGTCGAGGTCGTTGGTCGTGACCAGGGTGAGCCTCATCGGCCCGCCTTCGGGCGGCGCGGCGCGGGCGACCGGCACGGCGCCCAGCAGGCCGGCCAGGAAGGCGACCGCGCACAGCCTCAGTGCCAGGGGTGCCATCGATCGCGCTGCTGTCATCTCGCTGCCCGTCCTCGGTGCCGGCTGGGTGCGGGTGGTAGGAGCCCTGGGCGCCTACCACCTTTGGTTTCGGTAGGTTATCAGGATATGCGGCGGCGTGGCCAAGGGCTTTGCAACCGAAGCGCGCCCTAGAGATAGCGGGCGCCGACGTCGACCGAGGATTTGACCCCGATGCTGCCCCAGGTGTCGGCGAGCCAGGCGTCGGCGGTGCGCCGGCCGACGTCGCGCAGGCGCTCCAGGAACGGCCAGTCGGGCGAGAGCTTGCTGGCGACGTTGAAGCCGGCCAGCGCCGCGTCGTTGTCGATCGAGTGGATCAGCATGCGCTTCATGGTGCGGCCGTGTAGCTGGCCCTTCTCGATCATCTCGGAAACGAAGGCGATGGTGCGCATCTCGCGCATCAGCGAGGAGTTGAAGGAAATCTCGTTGACCCGGTTCAGGATCGCCGCGGCGTCGGTCGGCACCTCCTCGCGGCGGATCGGGTTGACGTGGACGATCGCCACGTCGGGGCTCCGGCAGCCGTAGATCAGCGGGAAGATCGCCGGGTTGCCCATATAGCCGCCGTCCCAGTAGGCCTCGCCGTCGATCTCCACGGCCTGGAACAGGAAGGGCAGGCAGGCCGAGGCCATGACGGCGTCGGCGGTGACCTCCCGGTCCGAGAATACGCGGATCTTGCCGCTGCGCACGTTGGTCGCCGAGACGAACAGCTTGAGCGCGCAGTGCCGCCGGATCGCCGCGAAGTCGACGGTCTCCTCCAGGAGGTCGCGTAGCGGGTTCAGGTTCAGCGGATTGAACTGGTAGGGCGAGAAGCTGCGGGTCGCGATGTCGAACCAGAAGTGCGCGACCGCCGGCACGGCCAGCGAGAACAGCCACTCGAAGGGGGTGCGGCGGATCGGGCTGAAGGTCGCGGCCCGGGCGACGTTGGACCAGAAGTCGTGCAGCGCCTGCTGCGCGCCGGCGCGGCCGCCCGCGGTCATGCCGTGGGCCAGCACGGCCGCGTTCATGGCGCCGGCCGAGCTCGCCGAGATGCCCTCGAGGTCGAGCCGCTCCTCCTCGAGCAGCCGGTCGAGGACGCCCCAGCCGAAGGCGCCGTGGGCACCGCCGCCCTGCAGCGCCAGGTTTATCGTCTTGCGCTCCTGCGTCGCGGGCGCCGCACCCTTGGTCCTTGCCATCCTGCGCGCCGGGCCCCGCCCTCGATCTGGATCTGGCCGCGACAATAGAGGACCCGGTGCCGGCTTCAAGTCGTCCTAGCGGGGGTGGCCGACCAGGGCGACGGCGGCCTTGCGTCCCGAACCGTGGGCGCGCAGGGCGAAGCCGAGGTGCGCGGCCGCCGGCTCGAGCAGCCTCGATCGGTACTGCGGGTCGTCCAGCCACTGCTCGACGAAGCTGCGCACGTCGGCGGCGGTCGGCTCCGTGCCGCAGCCGCCGCAGGCGGCGGCCAGCACCTCCAGGCCCTGCCAGCGGCCGGCCGCCTGCTCTGGTAGCAGCGAAAAGAGATCGTCCGTCGGCCGCGTCAGGGCCGTGCTCTCGGCGTCTTCCGGAAGCAGGCGCCGCGCCGCTTGGTCGAGCGCCGCGCTGCCCTCGAGCGCCGCCACCCCCTCGCGCTCGCGCGCCCGGTTGACGGTGGCCAGGGCGACCTCGGCCAGCGCGGCGGCCGGCAGCGGCTCCGCGGCCTCGCCGGCGGCGAGGCCCCGCGGCTGGCCGGGCCCGGCGAAGGTCTGCACCGCATAGGTCTGCCGCTCCGTGCCGGCAATGCCGAAGCCGAAGCGTGTCAGCCCGGGAGCGAGAATGTTCTCGCGGTGCGGCGGACTGTCCATCCAGCCCTCATGGAAGGCCTGGACCCGCGTCTCGTCCGGCGGCGGCTCGCAGCGCCGGCAGGTCGCGATGTTCTCGGCGACCAGCTGCCAGTCACTGCCGCCCTCGGTGCGGAAGCGGTCGCGCACCGTCTCGCCCTCCGGCGAGGCGTGAGCGTAGTAGTCGCGCAGGGCCATATCCTCGGCGTGCTTCTGCGCCGCGGCGGCCAGCGAGTCGCCCGCTTCGAGCGGCGCCAGGCCCTCGACCTGCCGCGCCTCATTGACCAGGGAGAGGGCCCGCTCGCGCAGCGCCGCCAGCTCGCCGGTATCGAGCGCCGCCGCCGGCGCGGCGGCGAGCCAGAGGAGGAGGGCGGGCAGCAGGAGGAGGGGGCGTGACTTCATTGCGGCTCCTTTCCCATTGGCAACGCCTGCGGGCCGGGGTCGATCCGCCGCCGGCGCCCGTGACCGGCGCCCGTGACCCGGCGCCCGTGACCCGGCGACACGGGGCCTGGCCGGTGGCGGTGCGCCGGGGCGGTCGCCTTGCGGCGCCGGCTGGTCCACACTGCCTGCAGCCGAACCGGAGGGAAGAGCACCATGAGCGAACGCGAGAACGCCGTGATCGTCGGCGTCGGGCCCGGCCTAGGCTGGCACCTGGTCGAGACCTGCAGCACCGAGGGCATGCGCGTCGCCATGGCGGCGCGGCGGCGCGAGCGCCTGCAGAGCCTGCTCGGCGAGGCCGGGCTCGCCGACGTCCTGGCCCTGGAGTGCGACGTCGCCGAGGCCGAGCAGGTCGAGGCGCTCTTCGCCAAGGCCGAGAGCGAGCAGGGACCGCCGGACCTAGTGGTCTTCAACGCCAGCGCCCGCGCGCTGGGCGGCGTTCTGGAGCTCGATCCGGACGAGGTCGAGCGGGCCTGGCGTGTCGGCGCGCTCGGCGCCCTGCACGTCGCCCAGGCGGCGCTGGCGCGCATGGCCAAGCGCGGCCGCGGCACGCTGATCTTCACCGGCGCCACGGCCGGCCTGCGGGGCGGCAAGGGCTTCGCCGGCTTCGCCATGGTCAAGTTCTCGCTGCGCGCGCTCGCCCAGTCGGCGGCGCGCGAGTTCGGTCCGCAGGGCGTCCACGTCGCCCACGTCAACATCGACGGCCAGATCTCCAGCGCCCGCACCGCCGAGCGCGACCCCAAGGAGCTGCTCGATCCGGGCGCGATCGCCGAAACCTACATGATGCTGCACCGCCAGCACCCGACCGCCTGGACCCAGGAGCTCGACCTCAGGCCCGCGGTGGAGAAGTTCTGACGGGCCGTTCCCCGGCGCCGTCAGTCGCAGAAGCGCCAGCGGCCCATGTCGAAGTGGAAGTGATCGCGGTGAGCGGCGTTGGCGGCCGGGCCGAGCACGCCGTTGAAGATCCGGCAGCCGCCGGCGTGGATCTCCGACAGGAAAGCGCCTTTTTCGCCCCAGCCGCCCCAGTCGCCCTCGACGGTGATCCGGGTGCCGTCGGCGAGATGGAAGGCGGCGATGTCGATGGCGTTGGCGGTGGCGTGCTCGCTGCGCGGCCCGGCCTGGCGGCTGTTGCGGTTGCGGCAGGAGTAGGTGCCCCAGTGCTCGACGCGCGCCAGCGGCTGGCCGAAGTGCCGCATCGCCGCCGGGCCGGCCACGCTCTCCTGCCAGATCGCCACGGCGGCGGCGAGCTTGCAGGTCGCCACGAAGGGCTGGTTGTAGTCGAGCCGGCCGCCGCCCGAGACCTGCACCGCGCCGGGATGGCCGCAGCCGGCGCTGAGTGGCCGGTCGACCATCCGCTCGATGGTCAGCGGTCCCTGGCCGAGCGCGAAGTAGCAGAGGTCCTGGTTGGCCTCGATCTGCGACAGCGGCACGCCGTGCAGCAGCGGGTCGTAGGCGCGCTGCTGGCCGGAGGGCTGGGGCGGCGCCGAGGTGCCGCACCCGGCGAGGGCCGCGAGCGCGAGCAGGGCCGCGAGCGACCGGAGGACTGCCTGGAGAGTCACCGGCTCAACGGCCCTTCCAGACGGCCGGCCGCTTCTCGATGAAGGCGTCGATGCCCTCGCCGGCGTCCTCGGCCATCATGTTGCAGGCCATCACCTCGGCGGCGTAGTCGTAGGCGTCGGGCAGGCCGCGGCGGAGCTGCTCGTAGACCATGCGCTTGCCGGTGCGCACCGCGACCGGCGACTTCGCCAGGATCTTGCCGACCAGCGCCGCGACCGCCTCGTCGAGCTGCGCGGCGGGCACCGCGCGGTTGATCAGCCCCAGACGCTGCGCCTCCTCGGCCGCGATGAAGTCGCCGGTCACCAGCATCTCGAAGGCCGGCTTGATGGCGACGTTGCGGGTCAGCGCGACCGCCGGGGTCGAGCAGAACAGGCCGGCGTTGATGCCGCTCGTGGCGAAGCGCGCCTCCTCGGCCGCGACCGCCAGGTCGCAGGTCGCGACGAGCTGGCAGCCGGCCGCCGTCGCCATGCCCTGGACGCGGGCGATCACCGGCACCGGCAGGGCGACGATCGCCTGCATCATGGCGCTGCAGGCGCCGAAGAGGCGGCGGTAGTAGTCCTGGTCCGGGGTCGCGCGCATCTGCTTCAGGTCGTGGCCGGCGCAAAAGGCCTTGCCGGCCGCGCCGAGCACCAGGCAGCGCAGGGAGTCGTCGCCGGCCAGGGCCTCGAGCTCGGCGGTCAGCGCGGTCAGCAGCTCCTCGGAGAGGGCGTTGTACTGGCGCGGCCGGTTCAGGGTCAGCAGGGCGACTCCGTCGGGCCGGCGCTCGCTGAGCAGGACCGGCGCATCCGCTGTGGCGGTCGTTTCGGCGGCCGGGGTGGCGGACATCGGGCGGCTCCTCGTCGAAGCGGCTTGACGAACGAAAGGCGAATCGTCCGGACTCTGCGCCTTCGCGCCGCGCCGGATCAAGCCGCCCCAGTGATGAAGGTGACGATGCCGCGGAGCCCCACTGGATCCGCCTCAGGTGAGGATGGGCGTGACAGCACCGCCGTGAATGCGAATGCCGGTGACGTAGGACCCAAGCCTATCTGCACGTTTCGACTGTGTGCGCTGGAACGAGAATCATCGTGCCTTGGGATGCACCGAACGACCATGATCCTCCAATGCGTGCAAAACCCTTGTCTTCGCCCTGACCCTCATCCTCGGCCGCTAGCCCAATGTCGAGGACCGCATAGCCAATCATCGACCCGCTAGCCTCGAGCGACGTCTCTGAGCGGCTTCTCCAATTGTACGTGACAAAATCATTATTGATAGCAACCGATGTCGATCCAAAAGAGTATTCATCTGGGGCAAGAGACCGCCCATATATAGCTACACTAAGTTCTTCACCGTCCGGAACGATATCCATGTATCCTTTGTATGCCACGTCGCGCTTTTCGTCATTGGGGTCGCGTGCGTCATCTGCTGGTGTTTTTGCAGGATAAGAAGTAAAGCAGTAGTTTCCAATTACGCGGTTGATGGTCTTCATTCTGCTGGCATGCTGTTCAAGTATCGGCTTTATGGCTTCGATCTTGTCCGCAGCGTATCCGTAGTCTTTCAAAGTCGCGGTAACGCGCTCCAGATTCTGGTTTAAATTATCGATCTGGGCCGTAGCCGGCTGAAACTGATAGAAAAGCAAGTAGCAAAAACCCGCAAGTATGACTACGAAAAATGCGGTCGGCCCACCAAGTTTCACGAAAACTTTGGTTTGTTTCGATACTTCGTGGTTGGCTTCGAACTCAGCGATTCCAGGCGAAAGAATCAGGTACATGACTAGCGTCGTGCCAATGGCAAGCGCTACCAGCGAGGTGAGAACGAGAATCGAGTTCCACGTCGGGTCGAGGCCAATCAGCATGATCGCTGTCCTTCAGCCTCTTGGCGAGGCTGACCATCAGGGCTCGTTCTCTCAAAGATAGCTTTTTTTGAACGGACACTCAATTGGTAAGTGTTCTGGCGGGTAACTCTGCACCAAGGGGGGATCTGCGTGAAAATTGTCGGCGTCGCCTCGAGGCGGGGAATCGTCTAAGCGGGTGGCAGCAGCGGGAAGTCGGGGAAGGGGGCGGGCGGCATGGCGGCGAAGATCGACGAGAAGGACCTCAAGCGGATCCGCGAGCAGCTGCCCTGGCTCGACGGCCTGGGCATCGAGATCGCCGAGATGGGCGACAAGCGGGCGGTGCTGACCCTGGCGGCCAGTCGGGACGTGCTGCGGCCCGGCGGCACGGTCAGCGGGCCAGCCATGATGACGCTCGCCGACGCCGCCATGTACTTCGCGATCCTGGGCACCATCGGCCTGGTCGAGATGGCGCTGACGACCTCGCTGTCGATCAACTTCCTGCGACCGCCGCCGCCGGGCGAGATGCGCGCCGAGTGCCGGATCCTCAAGCTCGGCAAGCGCCTGGCCTACGGCGAGGCCTTCATCTATTCCGCGGGCGCCGATCCCGAGCAGCCGGTCGCGCACGCCACCATGACCTACTCGATCCCGCCCGACCGGCCGGCGCCGCCGGCGGGCACGGCCTCTTGAGCGAACCCAAGCCGCTCTGGCTGCGGCTGGCGCCGGCGATCTTCCTGCTGCTCTGGTCGGGCGGCTTCTCCTTCGCCAAGTTCGGACTGGAGAACGCCGAGCCGATCACCTTCCTGGCGCTGCGCTACGCCCTGGTGCTGGCCGTGCTGCTGCCGGTCGCGCTGGTCCTGCGGCCGCCGCTGCCGAAGCGGCGGATCGACTGGGGCCACCTGGCGGTCGTCGGCTTCCTGATCCAGGCGGTCTACTTCGGGCTCAGCTACTACGCCTTCTACCTCGGCATCTCGGCCGGCGGGGTTGCGTTGATCGTCGCGCTGCAGCCGATCCTGGTCGCCCTCGCGGTGCCCTGGAGCGCCGGCGAGAAGGTGCCGCCGCTGCGCTGGCTCGGCCTGCTCTGCGGCCTCGCCGGCGCCGGCCTGGTGATCGCCTCGCGCTATGCCGTCGAGGTGACCTCGCTGATCGGCGTGCTGGCGGCGGTCGGCGCGCTCTTCGGCATCACCGTCGCGACGCTCTACGAGAAGCGCTTCGGCCTCAGCCACCACCCGGTGACCTCGAACGCCGTGCAGTATGCCGTCGGCCTGGCCGCGGTGCTGCCGCTCGCCTTCTTCACCGAGACCATGGCGGTCGAGTGGACCCTGCAGCTCGGCGCAGCGCTGGCCTACCTGGTGATCGGCAACTCGCTGATCTCGGTGACGCTGCTGCTCGCCATGGTCCGCCACGGCGAGGCGAGCCGCGTCTCGGCGCTCTTCTTCCTGGTGCCGCCCATGGCCGCCCTGATCGCCTGGGGCCTGATCGGCGAGGTCCTGCCGCCGCTCGCCTGGGCCGGCATGGCGCTGGCGGCCTGCGGCGTCGCGCTGGTCGGCCGTCCGGGGCCGAGGGCGCGGCGCGTCTAGCTGCTCCGCTCAGAAATCCTTGGCCAGCCTGAGCGCGTCGTAGATCGCGGCGTGGATGTTGCGCGAGGCGACGGCGTCGCCGATGCGGTAGAGCCGGAAGGCGCCCACCGGGTTCGGTGTCGCGGCCTGGGGCCCGCCGGCGACCAGCGCCTCGTAGTCGACCGCGCCCAGGTTGGCCGACAGGGGCTTGAGCGCGAGATAGAGCTCGTCGAGCGGCAGGGTGCCGTGCTCGACGATGACCTGGTCGACCCGGCGCTCGCTCGTCTGCCGGCTGTAGTCGCTCCACAGCACCGCGGTCAGCGCGTTGCCGTCGCGGCGCACGGCCTTGAGGCGCTGGCCGAGGGTGATCGTGGCGCCGGCCTTCTGCAGCGCCGCCAGGTAGGCCGGGTAGTTCATGCCGCCGACGTCGGGCGCCAGCACCCGCTCGGGCGTCGCCAGCTCCAGCCTCGCGCCCGCCTCGCAGAGCGCCTCGGCCGCGGTCAGGCCGGGATGGTCACCGTTGTCGTCGAACAGCAGCACCGACTCGCCGGGCCTGACGGCGCCCGAGAGCAGGTCCTAGGTCGTGGCGACGAGCTCCTCGCCGGCCTTGAGGAACCCGGTGTTGGGCAGGCCGCCGGTCGCGATCACGACGAGGTCCGGCTCCTCAGCCAGCACGTCCGCCGCCTCGGCCCAATGATTGAAGCGGATCGGCACGCCGAGCCGCTCCAGCTCGGCCAGGCGCCAGTCGACGATGCCGAGCAGCTCGCGCCGGCGCTTCAGCGCCGCGGCCAGCACGATCTGGCCGCCGGCGCGGTCGGCCGCCTCCAGGACGACGACCGCGTGGCCGCGCTCGGCGGCGACCCGCGCCGCCTCCAGGCCGGCCGGACCGGCGCCGACGACCACTACCTTCTTCGCGGGCGCGGCGGCGCGCGGCACGACGTGGGGCATGGTCAGCTCGCGCCCCGTGGCGGCGTTGTGGATGCACAGGGCCTCGCCGTTCTCGTAGATCCGGTCGATGCAGTAGGCGGCGCCGACGCAGGGGCGGATGCGGTCCTCCTCGCCGCGCGCGATCTTGGCGGCGATGTGCGGGTCGGCGAGGTGCGCGCGGGTCATGCCGACCAGGTCGAGCAGGCCCTCGGCGACGGCGTGGCGTGCGGTCGCGACGTCGGCGATGCGGGCGGCGTGCATGACCGGCAGGCCGAGCGTGGCCTTGATGCGGCCGGCGGCCTCCAGGTGCGGGGCGGCCGGCGTGCCCATGATCGGGATGACGTGGCTCAGCGCCTCGTCGCTGTCGATGTGCCCCCTGATCACGCTGAAGAAGTCGAGCTGCCCGTCGCCGGCCAGGGCGCGGGCGATCTCCAGGCCCGCCTCGGCGTCCAGCCCGACCGGTCCGGCCTCGTCCGTCCAGGCCTCGTCGACGACCAGGCGGATGCCGACGACGAAGGCGGCGCCGACCTCGGCACGGATCGCGCACAGCACCTCGCGGGCGAAGCGCAGGCGGTTGTCGAGGCTGCCGCCATAGGCGTCGCCGCGCCGGTTCGTCGCCGGCGACCAGAAGCCGTCGAGCAGGTGCCCGTAGGCCTCGATCTCGATGCCGTCCAGGCCGCCGTCGCGGCAGCGCCGAGCGGCAGCGGCGTACTGGCCGGCGATGCGCGCCAGGTCCCAGTCCTCGGCCTCCTTGGGGAAGGCCCGGTGCGCCGCCTCGCGCACCGGCGAGGCCGCCAGCACCGGCAGCCAGTCGCCGGTGTTCCAGCCGGTCCGCCGGCCGAGGTGGGTGATCTGGCACATGACCGCGGCGCCGTGACGGTGCACGGCCTCGGAGAGCTCGGCCAGCCAGGGTACGACGGCCTCGTCGTAGAGCAGGATGTTGCCGAAGGAGGGCGGGCTGTCGCGCCCGACGACCGCGGAGCCGCCGATCATGGTCAGGCCGATGCCTCCCTTCGCCTTCTCCTCGTGATAGGCGCGGTAGCGCTGCTTCGGCAGGCCGTCCTCGGTGTAGGCGGGCTCGTGGCTGGTGCTGACCAGCCGGTTCCGGAGGGTCAGGTGCTTCAGGCGGAAGGGCTGGAGCAGGGGGTCGCGGGCGCCGCCGCTCATGGCGCGAGCGGTCTCGCGAAGGAGATCTCGTGGCCGTCGGGGTCGGTGATGTGGAAATAGCGCTCGCCCCAGGGCGCGTCCGCGGGCGGGAAGTCCGGCCTCAGGCCGGCCGCCAGGGCCTGGGCGTGGAAGCCGTCGACGTCGTCGACGTAGAAGATCGCCCGGCCCCAGAGCCCCGACCAGGGCTGCTCGGCGCGGAACAGGTTGAGGTGGCAGGGACCGGCGTGGAAGGAGGTGAAGGGCGCCTCGGCGCCGCCGTGCTTCAGCCGGAAGCCGAGCGCCTCGTAGAAGGCCACGGCCCGGGCCATGTCGCGGGTCGCCAGGGTGACGGCGTTCAGCGCGGTGACCTCGGCCACGGTTCAGCCGAGCTCCTTTGGCACGACGAACTCGACCAGGCGCCCGCGGCCGGCGGCGATCCCGGCCCAGGGGCCTTCGATCTCGAAGCCGGCGAGCGCCGCGGTCGGGTACTTCTCCGAGATCCGGGCCAGGGCCTCCGGCTCCGAGCCCGGGCCGGCGAGCGAGATGGCCAGCGTCTCGATCCCGGGGCTGTGGCCGATCAGCAGCAGCGTCGCGACCGACTCCTCGACGGCACGGATCCGATCGAGAATCCGAGAGGGCGCCGCCAGGTAGAGGCTGCGCAGCAGGCGCACCGGCGGCTCCTCCGGCAGCTCCGCGGCGAGCCGGCGCCAGGTCTCCTGGGCGCGCGCCGCGGCCGAGCAGAGCGCCAGCTCGGGCCGTGGCCCGCGCCGCGCCAGCAGGCTGCCGACCGCGCTCGCCGCGCGGCGCCCTCGCTTGTTCAGCGGCCGGTCGAAATCGCTGCGCGCCGGGTCGTCCCAGGTCGACTTCGCGTGGCGAAGCAGGTAGAGGCGGCGGCGCTGGGGCGCTCTCGGGGGCACGGGCGATCCTCCTGCCGGCCGGCGCGCCCGCTTCGGACGGACGCTCGGCCGCTGGGTTTCGTCGTCCGTTACGCTACTGTAGCTTTGGACGGCTAGTCTATGCGGCCGCCGGTCGTGCCCGGCGCGCCGGAAAGGAACCGAGTTGGATACCAGCATCGAACCCAAGGACAGCGCCGAGGCGGCGCCGGCCGCGCCGCTTCCCGACCTGGACTCGCCGGGCCGCTTCATCAACCGTGAGCTCTCCTGGCTGGCGTTCAACGAGCGCGTCCTGGAAGAGGCCTACAACCCGAACCACCCGCTGCTCGAGCGGGTGCGCTTCCTGTCGATCTCGGCCGGCAATCTCGACGAATTCTACATGGTCCGGGTCGCCGGCCTGAAGGCGCAGGTCCGCAACGGCGTGCGCGAGATCAGCCAGGAAGGGCGCACGCCCGCCCAGCAGCTGGCGGCGATCAACGAGCGGGCGGCGCGGCTGATGCATCAGCAGCAGCACTGCTGGCGCCGGCTGCGCAGCGAGCTGCGCGAGACCGAGATCGTCGTGCTAGAGCCCGAGGAGCTGACCGCCAAGGAGCGGGAGTGGCTGGGCGGCTACTTCCACGAGCAGGTCTTCCCGATCCTGACGCCGATCGCCATCGACCCGGCGCATCCCTTTCCCTTCATGCCCAACCTCGGCTTCGCGCTGGTCGTCGAGCTCTACCGGCCGGCCGAGGAGGAGTACATCAACGGCCTGATCCCGATCCCGGCCCAGACGGTGCGCTTCGTGCGCCTGCCGGGGCGCGGCACGCGCTTCCTGCGCATCGACCAGATCATCGAGATGTTCATCGACCGCCTGTTCCCGGGCGTCGAGGTCCGCGGCCGCGGCATGTTCCGCGTCGTGCGCGACAGCGACATCGAGATCGAGGAGGAGGCCGAGGACCTGGTGCGCCTCTTCGAGTCGGCCCTGAAGCGCCGGCGCCGCGGCTCGGTGATCCGCCTGACCATGGACGAGATGCCCGAGTCGATGCGCCGCTTCGTGGTCCGCGAGCTGGAGGTCGAGGACGACGACGTCTTCGTGCTCGGCGGCCTGCTCGGCCTGGTCGACACCAAGCAGCTGATCGTCGGCGATCGCCAGGACCTGATGTTCGAGCCCTACAGCGCGCGCTTCCCCGAGCGCATCCGCGACTACGACGGCGACTGCTTCAAGGCGATCGCCGCCAAGGACATCATCGTCCACCATCCCTACGAATCCTTCGACGTGGTGGTCCAGTTCCTGCGCCAGGCGGCCGACGACCCGCAGGTCGTGGCGATCAAGCAGACGCTCTACCGGACCAGCGAGGACTCGCCGATCGTGCGCGCCCTGGCCGACGCCGCCGAGGCCGGCAAGTCGGTGACGGCACTGGTCGAGCTCAAGGCGCGCTTCGACGAGGAGCGCAACATCCGCTGGGCGCGCAACCTGGAACGCGCCGGGGTCCATGTCGTCTACGGCTTCATCCGCCTGAAGACCCACGCCAAGGTCTCTCTGGTCGTGCGGCGCGAGGGCGGTGGGCTCAAGTCCTACTGCCACTTCGGGACCGGCAACTACCACCCGATCACCGCCAAGATCTACACCGACCTCAGCTTCTTCACGACCGATCCGGTGCTCTGCCACGACGCCCAGCGCGTCTTCAACTATATGACCGGCTATGCCGAGCCCGGGGAGCTGCGCAAGCTGGTCATCGCGCCGATGTACCTGAAGCCGAAGCTGATCGAGCTGATCGACGGGGAGATCGAGCACGCCCGGGCGGGCCGCCCGGCGGCGATCTGGGCCAAGCTGAACTCGCTGGTCGAGGGCGAGGTCATCGACGCGCTCTATCGGGCCTCCCAGGCCGGCGTCCAGATCGACCTGGTGATCCGCGGCGTCTGCTGCCTGCGCGCCGGCGTCGCCGGCCTGTCGGACAACATTCGCGTCAAGTCGATTGTCGGCCGCTTCCTGGAGCACAGCCGGATCGTCTGCTTCGGCGACGGCCACGGCCTGCCCGGGCCCGAGGCGAAGGTCTTCATCTCCTCGGCCGACTGGATGCCGCGCAACCTGACCCGCCGCGTCGAGACGCTGGTTCCGATCGAGAACGAGACGGTGCACCAGCAGGTCATGGACCAGGTCATGATGGCCAACCTGAAGGACGAGGCGCAGAGCTGGGTAATGGGCACCGACGGCGAGTTCGTGCGCGTCCACGCCGGGCCGGACGCCTTCAGCGCCCAGCACTTCTTCATGACCAACCCGAGCCTGTCCGGACGCGGCAGCGCGTTGCGCCGGGACCGGGAGCGCGGCAACGCCAAGGGCCGCGGCGCCCGCCAGCGGAAGGCGGGCTGAGCTCCTTGACGACTTTGCCCGCCAACTCCGGTCCCCGCGAGCCTGGCCCCAGCGAGCGTGGCCCCCGCGAGGCTCGCCGATGACCGCGCCGGCCCAGGTCGCAGCCATCGCGCCGCTGCCGAAGCGGGAGCCGAGTGCCTCGGAGGGCGAGGAGCGCGTCGGCGTCGTCGACATCGGCTCCAACTCGGTCCGCCTGGTCGTCTTCGACGGCCTGAAGCGGGTGCCGGTGCCGGTCTTCAACGAAAAGGTCCTGCCCGGCCTTGGCCGCGGCCTGGTCGGGAGCGGCAGGCTGAACGAGGAGGGCGTCGCCGTGGCGCTGGAGAGCCTCGAGCGCTTCGCCGGCCTCGCCCGCGCCATGGGCACCCGGCGGCTCGACCTGCTGGCCACCGCCGCGGTGCGCGAGGCCAGTAACGGCCCGGAGTTCGTGGCCGAGGTCGAAAGGCGCTGCGGCCAGCCGGTCTCGATCCTCAGCGGTCCCGAAGAGGCGCGGCTGTCGGCGCTCGGCGTCCTCTCGGGCCTGCCCGGCGCGCGCGGCGTCATGGGCGATCTCGGCGGCGGCTCTCTGGAGCTGGTCCGGCTCGAGGACGCCGAGGCTCTGGAGAGCATCACCCTGCCTCTCGGCCCGCTGCGCCTGGCCGACGAGAGCGGCGGCGACCGCGACCGCGCGGCCGCCTTCGTCGACGGCCAGCTCGACCGCGTTCCCTGGCTGGCCGAAGTCACCGACGCGCTCTATCCGGTCGGCGGCGCCTGGCGCGGCCTAGCGCGCCTGCACATGGACCACACCAGCTACCCGCTGCACATGATCCACGGCTACGGCATCCCGCTGGACGAGGCCGAGGAGCTGGTGCGCCTGGTCAGCCGGCTCGGCAAGCGCTCTCTCGCGCGCATCGGCAGCGTCTCGAAGCGGCGCCTGGACAGCCTGCCGCTGGCCGCGCTGGTGCTCGAGAAGCTGCTGGAGCGGGTCGGCAGCAAGCGTGTCGTTTTCTCCGCCTTCGGCCTGCGCGAAGGCTGGATATTCGACCGCCTGTCCGAGGCGGAGCGGGCGCTCGACCCGCTGTTCGAGGCCGCCGAGGACTGGTCGGCGCGCGAGGGGCGCTTCCCGCACCTGGCGCCCGCGCTGGTCGACTGGACGGCGGCCCTTTTCCCCGGCGAGAGCGCCAACGCCAACCGCCTGCGGCTGACCGCCTGCCGGCTCTCGGACATCGGCTGGCGCTACCATCCCGACTACCGTGCCGAGCAGATCCTGCTGCGCATCCTCCGCGCCCAGGAGCTCTTCGTCGAGCATCACGAGCGCGCCTTCCTGGGGCTGGTGCTCTACAACCGCTACGGCGGCAAGTCCGGCGACGAGGGCCTGGAGACGGTGCGCGCGCTGCTGCGGCCGAACAAGGCGCGCCGCGCCGAGGCGTTGGGCACGGCCCTGCGGCTCGCCTACGCGACCTGCGGCGGCGCCGAGCAGGGCCTGCGCGAGACCCGGCTGGAGTGGGACGGCAAGGCGCTGCGCCTGTTCATCCCGCCCGACAGCTCGGTGCCGCCCGGCCAGACCCTGGAGCGTCGCCTGCAGACCCTGGCCGACGCGCTCGAGGCCGAAAGCGCCGCCATCGTACGCTAGTCTAGCCTGTCGTCTCCGGCCGCAGGTGGCGCGGGCGCTGCCGAAAGACGGCCTTCCGCCGCAATCTTCCCGCCTCCGGGGAAGCCGGGCGGGAGTTCCGGCGGCGGTCAGCTGGCGGCGTTCGCGTGCGACGACGATCTTGCGCAGGTCGTCGTGGCGCTGGAGGGCGGCGGCTTCGGGCCGGAGAACTGTCCGGTCGGCCGGGCCGCCTTCGTCGACCTTCCCGCCGTCGACCCGCTGCGGCGCCTGCTGGCTTCGCTCCGGCTCTAAGAGGGCCTCAGTCGCGCGCGTGCAGGTCGAAGGCGATGCTGACGCGCTGCTCCGGCCCGGCGAAGGGCAGGGTCCGGTGCCAGACGTAGGAGGGGAAGAGCAGCGCGAGGCCGGCCTCCGGCCTGACCAGCAGCGTGTCCGGCTCGAACCGGCAGGGCAGGCCGTAGCCCGGCCGGCCGAATTCGATCCAGCCGGCGTGCTCCGGATCCTCCTCGCGAATCGTCTCCGGGACCTGCGGATAGAACACCCCGCTCAGCCAGCCGAGATTGTGGATGTGGGCCTCCTGGTGGCCCTGCGGCTCCAGCAGGTTGGCCCAGATGTCGAGCGTGTAGTCGCGCGGCTTGCGGCGGCGGAAGGGGTGCGAGGGATCCTCCGGCAGCTGCGCCACGAAGGCGTCGATCGCCTGCCTCAGCACCCGCTCGAAGGCGGCGACGGCGGGGGGAGGGTCCTGCTGCAGCGAGACGATCAGGGCGCCGCCGCGCGCCGCCCGCTGCTTGGGGTCCCAGGTCTGGATCAGCCGCGGATGCCCGCGCAGCTCCTCGAGCAGCGTCTTCGAGAAGGCGGCGAAGTCGCCGTAGCCCTCGGGCGTGGCAAGCCGCGTGCGGCGAAGCAGCTCGGCGTAGTCGGTCAGGCGCGCCGCCTCGTCGCGCCGTCCGAGCTCCTGCAGCACGACCGTCTTGTAGGCCACGCTGCGCACGTCCTGGGGCGCCTCGGCGAGGTTCTCCTCGAGCAGGTCCAGCGCCTGCTCGACCCGGCCGCTCTTCAGGCAGGCCGCGGCGAAGTTGTTGCGCAGGCCCGGCAGCGAGGGGGCCGCGGCATGGGCGGCGCCGTAGGCCTCCAGCGCCGCTTCCGCCTGGCCGTCCTGCTGCAGAGCGTTGGCGAGGCTGAGTTGGGCCGACGCGTTGCCGGGGGCGACGGCGACGGCGCGCCGGTGCAGCGCGATCGCCTCGGGCAGCCGCTCCTGGGCCTCGCGCACGCCTGCCAATCCGCTGAGGGTGGGGGCCGAGAAGGGCCGCAGCGCGAGCGCCCGCTCGAAGGCCGTGGCGGCCTCCTCGAGCCGCTCGAGCTGTCGCAGGGCGACACCCAGGTTGGCGTGGGCCTCGGCATAGTCTGGCCGCGCCGCCACCGCTCGCCCGATCAGGTCGACCGCCGCCTCCAGGTGGCCGCTCTGGCGGGCGATGACGCCGAGCAGGTGCAAGGCGACCGGCTGGCCCGGCTGCTGCTTCAGGACGGTTCGATAGAACGCTTCCGCCTCGCCCAGGCGGCCGGCGCGGTGGTGTTGGACGGCGGCCCGCAGGTTGGCCTCGGCCTCGGCGGGCGTCGATGAAAGGCTCTGCTGCATCGCCTCGCGCTCGGTCAGGCGTTCTTACGGTCCGTCCCGCTCGGCGAGGGCAGCCTGCCGGCGGGGCGCTGGCGAGAGACTAGGCGCAAGCGGCGGCGATCTCAATCCGCCGGGCCGGCGCTCGGCGCCCCCGGTGCCCGGCGAGCGGGCGCGTCGGCGCAGGCCTCGTGCTCGATCTCGACGGTCGCATGGACGATGCCGAAGCGCTCCTGGAGCCTTGCCTTGATCGCCGCCGTCAGGGCGCCGGCCGCAAAGGCCGGCGCGATGCGCGCGTGCAGCGTCATCATCCTGCGCTTCTCGGTGATCGACCAGGCGTGCAGATGGTGGACGTCTTCGACGCCCTCGATCGTCTTCAGGTCGCGGGCGACGGCGCGGGTGTCGAAGCCGCGCGGCGCCGCCTCCAGCAGGATCCGGCCGGACTCGCGGACGACGTACCAGGCGCTGCGCAGGATCAGCAGCACGACCAGCACCGAGAGCAGCGGGTCGGCCAGCATCCAGCCGGTCAGCAGGATGATGACGGCGGCGGCGATCGCCGCTACCGAGCCGAGCAGATCGCCGAGCACGTGCAGCGCCGCGCCGCGGACGTTGAGGTTGTCCCGGTCGGCACCCTGCAGCACCCGGAAGACCACCAGGTTGACGGCCAGGCCGGCGACGGCGATCACCAGCATCGGTCCGCCCAGCACCGGCACCGGCTCCTGCAGGCGTTGCACCGCCTCCCAGACGATCAGAAGGGCAATCACGAAGAGGCTGAGGCCGTTGACGAAGGCGACCAGGACCGAGAAGCGGTCGAAGCCGTAGGTGCGTTTCCAGTCTGCCGGTCGGCGCGCGACCCGGAAGGCGAACCAGGCCAGCAGCAGCGCGGCGAAGTCGGTCAGCATGTGGCCGGCGTCGGCGAGCAGCGCCAGCGACCCGGCGATCACGCCGCCGGCAGCCTCGACCAGCATGAAGCTGCCGGTCAGCGCCGCGGCCAGGGCCATGCGTCGCTCGTTGCCGGCGCCGACCTCGGGGATGTGGGCGTGGCCGTGGTGCCCGTGACCGTGAGGGTCGAGGCCCGTCCGGTCGTCGGAATGGTCGTGCATTACGAGAGCCGTCGCCTTCTGGTCGTTCGCGCTAGACATAGCCCCACCGCGCTCCAACGCCAACAGCTCCGCCGGCTCAGGATTCCCGCTTCGGCGGGCGCAGCCGGTCGAGGCGCAGGCGGTGGCGCCGGTCGGTCAGGCGGCGGACGCCGCCGAGCACGGCGAGCAGCACGCCGCAGGCGGTCGCGCCGGCGATCAGGAACATGATCAGCAGCTGGTATTTGACCGCCTCGGTCGGATCGACGCCCGAGACGATCTGGCCGGTCATCATGCCGGGCAGGGCGACCACGCCGGTCGCCGCCATGGCGTTGATGATCGGCATCATGCCGCTGCGCAGGGCGCGCCGGGTCACCGGCCGGACCGCCTGCCAGCGGGTCGCGCCCAGCAACAGCTGCGCCTCGACCGAGCGGCGCTCCCGGTCGAGCGTGGTCGAGAGGCTGTCGAGGGCCAGGCTGACGCCGGTCAGGGCGTTGCCCAGGATCATGCCGAACAGCGGCAGGGCGAAGCGCGGCGACCACCAGGGCTCGGGCCGGATCAGCGCGGCGAGGCCGACGACGATGACCAGGCTGCCGGCGAAGGCGATGGCGCCGCCGCCCAGTCCCCAGCCCCAGGGGCCGGCCAGCCTGCGCTCCTGGCGCGCCCAGACCTCGCGCGCCGCGAAGCCGACCATCAGCAGCGCGACGCCGGCGGTCAGCCAGGGCGAGCCGGCGGCGAAGATCGCCTTCAGCACCAGCCCGACCAGCAGCAGCTGCACGACCATGCGCCCGGCGGCGACGCCGATCTGTTGGGCCAACCCCAGGCGCAGCCTGATCGACAGGCCGGCGTTGAGCAGCAGGAACAGCGCGGCGAGGGCGACGTCCCAGTAGGAGAGGCTGAGGTAGTCGGCGGTCATGGCCCGGCCTCCGCCGCCGGCGTCACCAGCCGCCCTTTCTCGACGACGAGCGTGCGGTCGGCGAGGCGCGCAGCCTGCTCGCGGTCGTGGGTGACCAGAAGGATCGAGCGCCCCGCGTCGCGCTGGCGCCGGATCAGCGCCTCGACCGCACCTGCCGCCTCGGGATCGAGCGCCGAGGTCGGCTCGTCGAGCAGCAGCACGCGCGGGGCCTGCTCCAGGGCACGAACCAGCGCCAGGCGCTGCTTCTCGCCGGTCGAGAGGCGGGCAACATCCCACTGCAGGCTGTCGGCCGGCAGGCCGAGCGCTTCGACCAGGGGGGCGGCCTCGTCCGGCCGGGCGAAATGGTCGGCCACCCGGTCGGTCCACCAGCCGCTTTCCGCCGGCAAGTAGGCGAGGCGTCGGCGCCAGTCGGGGGCGGGCAGGGCGCCGCGCTCGGTGCCGTCGAGGAGGACGCGGCCCTCGCCGGGGTCAAGGTCGACGAGGGCGCGCAACAGCAGGGACTTGCCGGCGCCCGAGGGCCCGCGCAGCGCCAGGATCTCGCGGTCGCCCAGGACGAAGTCCAGGGGCCCGAGGTTGGCCGTGCGCAGCCCCTCGACCGTCAGCACCGCCCCGGTCCTCGGCGATCCACTAGCGACCCCTTCCAGTATGAGACATCCAGGCTAGGTCGAGGTCCGTCCGCTGCGCCGCAGGGCCTCGGCGACGCCCCAGCAGAGCAGCGCCCAGAAGGCGCCGGCGGCCCAGCCGGCGAGCACGTCGCTCGGCCAGTGGACGCCCAGGTACACGCGGGTGACGCCGATCGCGCAGGCCAGGAAGGCGGCGGACAGCAGCACGTAGGCCTTGAGGCGGCGGTCGCGCACCATCCGCGCGAGCAGCGCGCCCAGGGTCAGGTAGACGACCGCGGAGAGCATGGCGTGGCCGCTCGGAAAGCTGGTGGTGGCGACGTAGGCGGCGTGCGGCACCAGATCCGGTCGCTCGCGCTCAAAGACCAGCTTCAGCAAGTGGGAGGCCAGCATGCCGCTGGCGGTGGCCGCGGCGACGAAGAGGGCGCTGCGGGGGTGGCGCGCCAGCAGCAGGAAGCCGATGATCGCCAGGGTGAGCAGGGTGACGATGCCGATGCTGCCGAGCGCGGTCACGTCGCGGGCGAACTCCTCGAGCCAGCGCGGACCGAGCGGGTCGCCGACATCGCCCGGCTCGCGGAAAGCCAGCAGGATCGCTTTGTCGACCGATCGCGTCTCGCCCTCGGCAACCTCCTCCGCCAGCTCGGCGAAGAGCAGCACCGCGGAAACCGCGGCGATCGCGCCGAGGATGCGCGGCTCCAGAAAATTCCGGAAGGGCAGCTTCATGCCTGTCGGTTCCTACTTTTGTGGCGAGAGCCTACTCCCGGCGAGCCTGCCTGCCAAAGGGGGGCGTCGGCGCGTCCTTGACTCCTTCCGATAATTCGAGAATGCTCGATATATGGATACGAAACAGTCGCTCCTGGCGCTCGGCGCCCTGGCGCAGGAAACCCGGCTCGAGGCCTTCCGGCTGCTGATGCAGAACGCCCCGGAGGGTCTCTGCGCCGGCGAGATCGCCGAGCGGCTCGGCGTGCGCCAGAACACCCTCTCGACGAATCTGGCGGTGCTGGAGCGCGCCGGCTTGGTGCGCGGCGCTCGCGAGGGCCGCTCGGTGCGCTACCGCGCGGAGCTCGAGGGCATGCGCGGGCTGATTGGCTTCCTGATGGAGGACTGCTGCGGCAGCCGTCCGGAGCGCTGTCGCGCCCTGCTCGACGAGCTGGCCTGCGCCTGCTGAAGCGGCCCCTTCAAACGTCTCGACCCTCGGGAGAAGCGCCATGACCGACGGCAAGGTCTTCAACGTCCTGTTCCTCTGCACCGGCAACTCGGCGCGCTCGCTGCTGGCCGAGGCTATCTTGAACCGGCTGGGCGAGGGGCGCTTCCGCGCCTTTTCCGCCGGCTCGCAGCCCAAGGGCGTGCCTCATCCCTACACGCTCGACCTGCTGACGAAGCTGAACCACGACGCCAGTCTCGCCCGCTCGAAGAGCTGGGAGGAGTTCGCCGCGCCCGACGCGCCGGTGCTCGACTTCGTCTTCACCGTCTGCGACAGCGCCGCGGCCGAGACCTGCCCCATCTGGCCGGGCCAGCCGATGACGGCGCACTGGGGGATCCCCGATCCGGCCGCCGCCGAGGGCAGCGAAACGGAGCGGCGCCTCGCCTTCGCCGAGGCCTACCGCATGCTCTACAACCGCATCTCCATCTTCACCAGCCTGCCGATGCGCTCGCTCGACCGGCTCAGCCTTCAGCGGCGCCTCGACGAGATCGGGCGGGCTCTGCCCGACACCGCCTGAGGCAGCCCTTCACCCTTTCTGTGAAACGGGAGTCGAGATGAACAGCGACAGGGCGGCCGACCGCCTGCCTCAAGCCGGCGGCATCGGCGTCTTCGAGAAGTGGCTCTCGCTGTGGGTCGCGCTCTGCATCGCGGCGGGCGTGACCCTCGGCAGCCTGCTGCCCGGTCTCTTCGAGGCGCTGGCGGCGCTGGAAGTGGCGCGCGTCAACCTGGTCGTCGCGCTGCTGATCTGGGCGATGGTCTACCCGATGATGGTCGCCGTCGACTTCGGCAGCCTGGGCCGGATCGCCGAGCGGCCCAAGGGCCTGGTCATCACGATCGCCGTCAACTGGCTGATCAAGCCCTTCACCATGGCGGGGCTCGCGCTGCTGTTCTTCGAGGTCGTCTTCGCCGACCTGATCGCGCCCGCCGACGCCCAGCAGTACATCGCCGGCCTGATCCTGCTGGGCGCCGCGCCCTGCACCGCCATGGTCTTCGTCTGGTCGCAGCTGACCCGGGGCGATCCGAACTACACGCTGGTCCAGGTCTCGGTGAACGACGTCATCATGGTCTTCGCCTTCGCGCCGATCGTCGCCTTCCTGCTCGGCGTCACCGACCTCGTGGTGCCCTGGGAGACGCTGCTGATCTCGGTCGGGCTCTACGTCGTGATTCCGCTGGTCGCCGGCGCCATCACCCGCCAGCGGCTGACCGCCCGGGCGCGGCGGGACGGGGACGGCGCGGCCGCGGTCGCGCGCTTCGTCGCCGGGGTCAAGCCGGTCTCGGTGCTCGGCCTGCTCGCCACCGTGGTGCTGCTGTTCGGCTTCCAGGGCGGAGTCATCCTGGAGCGGCCGCTGGTCATCCTGCTGATCGCCGTGCCGCTGCTGGTCCAGTCCTACGCCATCTTCGGCCTCGCCTACGCCGCCGCCTGGGCCTGGCGGGTACCCTTCCCGGTCGCCGCGCCCTGCGCGCTGATCGGCACCTCCAACTTCTTCGAGCTGGCGGTCGCCGTGGCGATCAGCCTGTTCGGCCTGAACTCGGGGGCGGCGCTGGCGACCGTCGTCGGCGTCCTGGTCGAGGTCCCGGTCATGCTCTCGCTCGTCGCCTTCGCCAATCGCACGCGCGGCGCCTTTCCCACCGCCTGAGGTTCCATGTCCGATTCGCTCTCTTCCGACCTGCCCAACGTCGATGCCGCCCTGCTCTCCGTCCCGGACCCGCAGCGCCTGCGCGCCGCGAGGCCGGCCACGCATCCGCCGCGGATCCTGCTGCTCTACGGCTCCCTGCGCGAACGCTCCTACAGCCGCCTGCTGGCCCAGGAGGCCCAGCGCCTGCTCGGCCATCTCGGCGCCGAGGCCCGTCTCTACCGGCCCGAGGGGCTGCCGCTGCCCGACGGCGCTCCGGTCGAGCATCCCAAGGTCGCCGAGCTGCGCGACCTGGCCGCCTGGTCCGAGGGCATGGTCTGGTGCTCGCCCGAGCGCCACGGCGCCATGAGTGCGGTCCTGAAGGCGCAGATCGACTGGATCCCGCTCGCCCTCGGGGCGCGCCGCCCGACCCAGGGCAAGACGCTGGCGGTGATGCAGGTCAGCGGGGGCTCGCAGTCCTTCAACGCGGTCAACCAGCTGCGCGTGCTCGGACGCTGGATGCGCATGGTGACGATCCCCAACCAGTCCTCGGTGCCCAAGGCCTACCAGGAGTTCGACGAAGCCGGCCGCATGAAGCCCTCCCCGCTCTACGACCGCGTGGTCGACGTCATGGAGGAGCTGGTCAAGTTCACGCTGCTGACCCGCGACGTCTCGCCCTACCTCGTCGAGCGCTACAGCGAGCGCCGCGAGAGCGCGGCGGCGCTTTCGTCGCGGCTGAACCAGCGCGCGATCTGAACCGCCTGGCCGAGCCGGCTTGGGCGGCCCGCCGGGCTGCGCTATAGCAGCACCGGTGAGCGCTCAATCGAACGATAGCCCGGCCCAGGCGCGGGTCCTGGTCACCGGTGCCTCCGGTTTCGTCGGTCGCCGGCTCTCGGCCTGCCTGCTCGAGGCCGGCTTCGCCGTGCACGGCTCCCTGCGCAAGGCAGGGCGCCCCCTGCCGGAGGGCGTCGAGCCGGTCGTGGTCGGCGAGATCGGGCCGGACACCGACTGGTCGGCGGCCCTGGAGGGTGTCGGCCTGGTCGTCCACTGCGCCAACCTCGCCCACGTCTCCAGCCGCACGCCGGCCGCTCTCGCCGCGGCGCGCCGGGTCAACGTCGAGGGCAGCGCCGCCCTGGCGCGGCAGGCCCTGGCGGCGGGCGTCCATCGCTTCGTCTACCTGAGCTCGCTCCTGGCGCGACTCCCGAGTCCGGACCGCGAGCCGGAGGATCCCTACGCCGCGACCAAGCGCGAGGCCGAGGCGGCCCTGGGCGCCATCGCCGGCGGCTCCGCGATGCAGCTGGCGATCCTGCGGCCGCCGCTGATCTACGGGGCCGGCGCCGGCGCCAACTTCGCCCGCCTGGTGCGCGCCATAGAGCGCGGCCGGCCGCTGCCCTTCGGCGCCATCGAAAACCGCCGCTCCTTCCTGTGGATCGACAACCTGGCCGACCTGGTCGTGCTGCTGCTCCGCCAGCCGCTGCCGATCGAGGGCCTGCACGAGCCCCAGGATCCCGAGCCGCTCTCGACCCCGGCCTTCTGCCGCGCGATCGGCGAGGCGCTCGGCCGGCCGGCGCGCCTGCCGGCGGTGCCGGTGGCCCTGCTGCGGCGGGCCGGCCGCCTCGCCGGGCGAGGCCGCGCGCTCGAGAGCCTGACCGGGAACCTCGTCGCCGACGACCGCAGCCTGCGCGAGGGGCTGGGCTGGGTCGCCCCGGTCGAGACGCCGGAGGCGCTGCGGCGCAGCCTGGGCCGTCCGGCACCCTCGCCGGTCCAGGGGCCGCTCTGGCTTGAGGCGCTGTACGGCGGCCTCGGCGTCGGGCTGGCGCTGATCCGCCCGGGCTTGCGCGCCTACCTGGCGCGCCGCGCCGGGCGCGGCCGCGAGGACCCGAAGCGCCTCGCCGAGCGCCTGGGCGACGAGGGCGAGGTGCGTCCCGAGGGCCTGCTCTACTGGCTGCACGCCGCCAGCAACGGCGAGCTGGCTTCGGTGCTGCCGCTGATCGATGAGATCGCTCGGCGCCACCCGCACTGGCGCCTGCTGGTGACCACCGGCACCGTGACCTCGGCCCGGCTCGCCGCCGAGCGCCTGCCGGCGGCGGCCTTCCACCGCTTCCTGCCGATCGACGAGCCGCGGGCCGTCGAGGGCTTCTTCCGCAGCTGGCGCCCGGACCTCGGCCTGGTCGTCGAGTCCGAGCTCTGGCCGACCCTGCTGCGCCGGGCGCGCCGGCGGGGCGTGCCATTGGCGCTGGTCAACGCCAGGATGTCGCCGCGCTCCTTCAAGCTCTGGCGCGCCCTCGGGCCGATCGCCCGCGACCTGCTCGGCTGCTTCCGCCTGGTCGCCGCCCAGAGCCGCGTCGACGCCGAGCGCCTGACCGCCCTCGGCGCGGCGGCCACCTTCTTCGGCAACCTGAAGGACTGTGCGGCGCCGCTGCCGGCCGACCAGGACGAGCTGCGCCGGCTGCGCCAGGAGACGGTGGGACGCACGCTGTGGCTGGCCGCCTCGACCCATCCGGGCGAGGAGGCCATGGTCGCCGACGCGCACCGGGTGATCTCGGTCGGGCAGGTCGATCTGCTGACGATCCTGGCGCCGCGCCACGCCCGGCGCGGCGCGGCGGTGCGGCGCGTGATCGAGCAGCGCGGCCGGAGCGTCGCACAGCGCAGCCGCGGCGAGGCCATCGAGGAGACCACCGACGTCTACCTGGCCGATACAATGGGTGAGCTCGGGCTGTGGTACCGGCTGTCGCGGCTCGCCTTCGTCGGCGGCTCGCTGGTGCCGCACGGCGGCCAGAATCCGCTCGAGGCGGCCAAGCTCGGCTGCGCCCTCGTCACCGGCCGGCAGGTCGAGAACTTCCAGGAGACCGTCGAGCGCCTGGAGGCGGCGGGTGCGATCCTGCTGGTCGAGAACACCGACGGCCTGGCGGCGGCGATCGGCGGGCTGCTCGCCGACCCGAGCCGACGCGCCGCCCAGGCCGAGCGGGGCCTGGCCGCCGCCGAGGCCCAGGCCGGCGTCCTGGCCGGCATCGCCGACGCCCTGGACCCGCTGTTCGCCGAGGCGGAGAAGCGCAGGTACCGCTGAGGCGGCTCCGAGGCGCGCACGCCCGCCGAGCGGCGCCGGCTCAGGGCTGCCACCAGACCCGCAGCAGGTTGAACAGGGCGTTCTTGAGGGTGGTCAGCTCCGGCGCGTCCGGCTGGCGCTCCTCCAGCGCGTTCTTGGCGTCGGAGAGATCGACCAGGATCTGGCGCTGCAGCGGATCGCCGATGAAGCTCTGCAGCCAGGTCACGGCGGCGAGGCGCGAGCCGCGGGTCACCGGCGCGACGTGGTGGCGCACCGTGGTCGGGTAGATCACCGCCTCGCCGACGCCGTACTTGATGCGCATCTCGGCGTCGCCCTGGCTCATCACCAGCTCGCCGCCGTCGTAGTCGGCCGGGTCGGTCAGGAAGATCGTCATCGAGAGGTCGGCGCGGAAGCGGCCCTCGTTCATCGAGGGCGCGTCGACGTGGTCGCCGTATTCCATGCCGACGTCGTAGCGGTTGTAGGTCGGCGGCGCGACCAGCTTGACCAGGGTCTTGTCGCGCAGCCTCTGCGAGCGGGCGACGGCCTCGCGGACGATCTGGTCGGCCTGCTTGCGCGCCTCGCTGCCGCGCGCCAGCTGCAGGTTGTTCTTGATCAGGGCGGCCTGGCCCGAGGCCGTCGCGCGGCCGTCCTCGAAAGCGCCCTTGAGCAGCAGGCCGCGCAGCACCTCGGCCTCGTGGCGCTGCAGCAGGTCGGGGATGCGGATGATCACGGCGGCAGGACCTTCGCTCGGAGTCGATAGGGGGCTGCCGGAGGGATAGACCGAAACGGCAGGCGGGGCAAACGAGCCGCTAGGCGGCCGGGGCGAACGAGCCGCCAGGCGGCCGGGGCAAACGAGCCGCTAGGCGGCCAGCAGCGCGCCGCGCCGGTCCAGCTGCTCGAGCGCCTGCTCGACGACCTCGGGGCCGGCGCCGGGTCGGTGTGCGGCCTCGCTGAGGTGGCGGCGCCAGGCGCGTGCGCCGGGCAGGCCGTTGAACAGGCCGAGGATGTGCCGGGTCATGGACTTGAGCGGCGTGCCGCGCGCGCACTCCGCCTCGAGGTAGGGCAGCAGGCGCGCGACCACCTCGGCGCGTCCCGGCGCCGGCGCCGTCTCGCCGAAGACCCGACGGTCGGCTTCGGCGAGACACCAGGGGTCCTGGTAGGCGGCGCGCCCGATCATGGCGCCGTCGACGGACTCCAGGTGCGCGAGGGCCGCCTCCACCGACAGGATGCCGCCGTTGATGACGATCTCCAGGTCTGGTCGCTCGCGCTTCAGGCGGTGGACCTCCGCGTGGCGCAGCGGCGGCACCTCGCGGTTCTGCTTGGGCGAGAGGCCCTGCAGCCAGGCCTTGCGCGCGTGGACCGCGAAGGAGCCGCAGCCGCCGATCGCGGCGACCTCGTCGACGAAGGCCAGCAGGTCCTCGTAGCCGTCGCGCTCGTCGATGCCGATGCGGCACTTGACCGTGACCGGCAGCGCGGTCGCCGCGCGCATCGCCGCGACCGAGCTGCCGACCAGCGCCGGCTCGGCCATCAGGCAGGCGCCGAAGCGGCCGGTCCGCACGCGGTCGCTCGGGCAGCCGACGTTGAGGTTGACCTCGTCGTAGCCGAAGGCCTCGGCGATCCGCGCGCATTCGGCCAGCGCCGCCGGATCGCTGCCGCCGAGCTGCAGTGCGAGCGGGTGCTCGGACTCGTCGTAGGCCAGGAAGCGCTCGCGGTCGCCGTGCAGGATCGCGCCGGTCGTGACCATCTCGGTATAGAGCAGGGCACGCCGGGTGATCTGCCGCAGGAAGAAGCGGCAGTGCCGGTCGGTCCAGTCCATCATCGGCGCGACGGACAGCCTATGGAATTGATCTGGGGTCATTTGGTCGAGAGAGCCACTGAGCCGGAATTGGCGGCCTTCGCCTGATCGGCAAGGTGTCTCACGTCCGGCGCGGCCCGGTCAAACCGGTCAGCGTCGCCGACCGCTCCCTGATGTCCGCCGTGACCCGGCGCAGCCCGCCAGATCGAGCCGAGGCCCGCCGAGAGCGCGTAGGGCAGCTCCGCGAACTGCGCGTCGTGGCCGTGCCTCAAGGCCACGCTCCAGTCGACCGGGGCGTAGCCCCCGAGCCAGGTCCCGTCGTTCGAAGTGGGCTTTGGCTGGCCCTCGGCTGCTGATCCTTGCGCGCGTGGTTTTGGCCATAGCAGCGCGGATCACGTACATTAGCAAATGAAAGGGAGAAACTGACAATGACCTACACGATCAATCGAACGATCGCCGGCGCGGGCATCGATGACGTCGATGCCCGAACGCGCAAAGCGCTTGCGGCCGAAGGCTTCGGCGTGCTGACCGAGATCGACGTCAAGGCGACGATGAAGAAGAAGCTCGATGTCGAGATGCCGGCCTATCGCATTCTCGGCGCCTGCAATCCGGGCATGGCACACCAGGCCATCGGCATCGAGCCGCGGGTGGGCGCGATGCTGCCCTGCAACGTGATTCTGCGCGAAGTCGAGGCTGGTGTGGAGGTCAGCGCCATCGACCCGGTCGCGTCGATGCAGGCGATCGACAACGCCGAACTGACGGCCGTGGCGGGCCAGGTCCGCGACCTTCTGGCGAAGGCCGTCGAGGCGATCTGAAGTGAGCCTGCGAGCCGGCATCCTCGCGGGGCTGGCGATCCTCGGGATGACCCTGCTCGGTGTCTGGCTGTTCGCACCTTCGGTGTTCACCGAGGCACGCGGTCTGCTGGACAGCGAGGCCCTCGAGATGGTGGTGGCGCGCGCTGGCTTCTGGGGGCCGGTTCTGATCGTCACGCTCATGACCGTCGCGGTCGTGGCCAGCCCGATCCCGAGCGCGCCCATCGCCCTCGCCGCCGGCGCGGCCTACGGCCATTTCTGGGGGACGGTGCAGGTCGTGATCGGCGCCGAGCTTGGAGCGCTGATCGCGTTCGGCCTGGCACGGGTTCTGGGGCATGATGTCTTGCGGCGAGTGTTCGGTGACCGGTTCGATGCAGGGCTGCTCGGCTCGCAAACCGCATTGACGGCGACGGTCTTCGCAAGCCGCCTGATGCCCTTCGTGTCCTTCGACATGATCAGCTACGCGGCAGGGCTCAGCCGCCTGCACGCCTGGCGTTTCGCGCTAGCGACGCTGGCGGGAATTGTTCCGGCGAGTTTCTTCCTCGCCCATGTCGGCGGTGAGGCCGCGAGCGGAGACCTTGGCAGGGCGACGTGGGCGGTGCTCGGACTGGGGCTCGTGACGGGATTGCCGCTGCTGTGGGTGGCGATACGAAAAAAGACCGACAAGGATGGCTGATGGCGAAGGAATACGAAAAGAGCAGCATCACCCTACCGGGCGCGGTGGCCATGGGAACCGGCGTCATGATCGGCGCCGGCATCTTCGCGCTGACCGGGCAGATTGCCGAACTCGCCGGGTCGCTCTTCCCGCTCTCGTTCGTCGCGGGCGCGGTCGTGTCCGCGTTCAGCGCCTACACCTATATCAAGATGTCGAACGCATTTCCGTCTGCGGGCGGCATCGGGATGATCCTGAAGAAGGCCTACGGGCCGACGACGGTCGCGGCCGGCGCCTCACTCCTGATGGCGCTTTCGATGGTCATCAACGAGAGTCTCGTCGCACGCACCTTTGGAACCTACACGCTGCAGGCGTTTGGCGGCGATCCGGACAGCGTTCTCGTGCCGGTTCTTGGCGTTGGCCTAATCATCTTCGCGTATCTCGTGAACGTCTCCGGCAACCGTTCGGTCGGGCTTTTGTCCATCGTCATGGCCGTGATCAAGGTGGGCGGCATCGCGCTGTTCGGGGCGGCCGGTCTCTGGGCGAGCGGCATCTCGTTCGAGGCCGCGGGCGGAGATGCCGGCGCAGGGGGCTTCGTGGCATCGGTCGCGCTGTCGATCCTCGCCTTCAAGGGCTTCACGACCATCACCAACAGCGGCGCCGAGATCACCGATCCACACCGCAATGTCGGCCGGGCCATCGTCTTGTCCATCGCGATCTGCGTTGTCGTCTATCTGCTTGTCGCCTTCGCGGTCGGCTCCAGCCTGCCGCTCGACCGCATCGTCGCGGCGAAGGACTACGCGCTGGCCGAAGCAGCCCAACCCGCCCTCGGCCAGATCGGCTTCTACCTAACGGTGGCGCTCGCGCTCGTGGCAACGGCCTCGGGTCTGATCGCCAGCGTCTTCGCCGTATCGCGGATGCTGGCGATGCTGACCGACATGAAGATGATCCCGCACAGCCATTTCGGTATGCCGGGCACGATCAAGGACCACACGCTCGTCTACACCGTCGTGATCGCAGGCTTTCTGACGGTCTTCTTCGACCTCAGCCGGATCGCCTCTCTCGGGGCCTTCTTCTATCTGGTGATGGACATCGTCATTCACTGGGGCGTGTTCCGGCATCTCCGCCGGGAGATTGGCGCTCGCGGCTGGGTGCTGCTGACCGCCATCGTCCTCGATGCAGCGGTGCTGGCCGCCTTCGCCGCGATGAAGTGGCAGTCCGATCCGCTCATTGTCGTGATCGGCATCGTCGGCATGGCGCTGGTATTCCTGTTCGTGCGGGTTTTCCTCGCGCGCAATCCGGTCAGAGAAGGCGATCACGACCACCATTGAGAATGGCTTGAATTTCCAATCGCTGGAAGCCTCAAGCCGGGATGAGGCAGCAAAAGGTTGGCAGGACATGGGACACGATCACCATCCACGATCAGCGTGTCGACAGTGGCGCGGCATTTCGGCGGAACCGAAGCGACCAGTCCATCATCGGCGCGACGGACAGCCTATGGAATCGATCTGGGGTCATTTGGTCGAGAGAGCCACTGAGCCGGAATTGGCGGCCTTCGCCTGATCGGGAAGGTGTCTCACGTCCGGCGCGGCACGGTCAAACCGGTCAGCGCCGCCGACCGCTCCCTGATCTCCGCCGTGACCCGGCGCAGCCCCGCCAGTCCCAGCTCCAGGAGATCCGGGTCGGCGGGCGTCCGGCTGTAGATCAGGCAGCCGGTGCGCTCGAAGACCGGCGCGCCGCGCACCGGATGGAGGGCGCCCGAGCGGAGCTGCTCGAGGACCATGCGAACCGGCAGGTAGGCGCTGCCGCCGAACTCCAGGATGTAGCGGACCGCAATCGAGCCGAGCCCCGCCGAGAGCGCGTAGGGCAGCTCCGCGAACTGCGCGTCGTGGCCGTGCCTGAAGGCTTCGCCCCAGTCGACCAGCGCGTAGCCCCGGCGCCAGGTCCCCTCGGCCACCTGGCAGTCGCCGTGCGTCGTCAGCAGGACCAGCTCGTCGACCAGGAACTCCTCGATCACCAGTCCCTGCGCCCGCTCGGGCTCGTACATCACGCCGATATCGAGCACGCCGTCGCGCAGATGGCGCATCAGCCCGGGCGAATAGTCTGACTCGACGTGGATGGCGACCGACGGCGCCTCGCGGCGCATCCAGTCGACCCACTGCAGCTCGAGCTGGTCCCAGAGGCTGGGGGCGACGCCGAGGCTGAGCGAGGCCCGGTAGGCCTCCGGCAGGGCGACGTCGGTTTTCGCCCTCTGCCAGAGCCGCCGCATGCTCTCGCCGTGCCGGAGCAGCCGTTCGCCGGCGGCGGTCAGCGCCGCTCCCTTGCGCCCCCTCTCGAAGAGCGGGCGACCCAGCTCGGTCTCCAGGGACTGGATCCGCGCGCTCACCGTCGACTGGGTGACGTTCAGATTCTCGGCCGCCCTGCGAAAGTTTCCCGTCGCGACGACTTCCAGGAAGGTCCGAACCTGATCGATATGCATGTCTCGGGGCCGATGAAGTTCCCGAGGATAATGGACCTTCCGCGGACGGACGCCACCCCCGAGGCGTTCGTCCGCGGCGGGCGCGGGAAGCGGAGCCTTGCCTGCCTGGGCGCGGCCTCCCGCTTCGCGCTTGTCGGAAGGCCGTCGCCCGGCCGGGCCGCTGGGTCAGTTCGACGCCGCCTTGATGCGCTCCAGGGCCTTGCCCTCCAGGTCCTCGATCCCGGCCGGGACGCTCGGCATGAACTTCAGGTTGGCCAGCGCCGCCTCGTCGAAGGCGGCTTCGACCGCGGCCCGCGAATCCGCGGGCATGAGCTCGATCGCGCCCTTCACGGCGCCGATGGCGCCGGAGGAGGCCGACATCATGGTCATGATCTCGGGCTGCATGACGAAGTTGATCCACTTGTAGGCAGCCTCGTCGGCCTCGCCCTTGGCCGGAATCGAGAAGGTGTCGATCCAGGCCAGGGCACCCGTGCGCGTCGGCACGAAGAGGATGTCGGGATTCTGGCCGTAGAGCTTGAAGGCGGTGGAATCCCAGGCGTCCGAGACGACGACCTCGCCGGACAGGATCAGGCGCGCCAGGTCGTCGCCGCCGGTCCAGTAGGTCTTCACGTTGTCCTTGCAGGCGATCAGCCTCTCGGTCAGGACATCGAGGATCTTCTGGTACTCGGCCGGATCGTCGTAGGCCTCGAAGGGATCCATGCCCATGTCGAACGCCATGCCCAGCAGAACGGCCCGCTTGAGGCGCATGGAGACGCGGCCCTTGTACTGCGGGTCGCAGAGGTCGCCCCAGGCCTCGACGTCCGGGGCCTCGGACTTGTCGACGATCAGGCCCTGCGTGCCCCAGAGGTGCGGCACCGAGTAGATCTCGCCGTCGAGCGTCGCGTTGACCTCCATCGCCCGCATCATGTCGGGCTGGAAGACCGTGGTGTCGATCTTGGAAAGGTCGAGCGGCTTGTAGATGCCGTACTCGCTCTGCGCGGCGACGATGCGCGACACGCTCGGCTGTGCCAGGTCGTAGCCGGCCCCGCCGGTCGCGCGCAGCTTGGCGACCATCTCCTCGTTGTTGGAGAAGGTCACCTCGACGTCGATGTCGGGGTACTTCTCCTCGAAGAGGGCGATCACGCCGTCCGGGGCGTATCCGCCCCAGGTCATGAGCCTGAGCGTTTCCGCCTGGCCGGTCGTGGCGGCGCAGAGAACGGCGGCACCGGCAAGCAGTCCCTTGAGCACCCTGTTCATTGTACCTTCTCCTCGTTGTGTGTTGGTTCGCTTTCCACTTTGTTGAAGCAAGTGTCTGCGCCGAACAGAACGAAGTACGGCACGTTGGAGAGGTCGTCTTCTAGCCCTGGACAGAAATTAGAGCAGGTTCCGTCCGCTATCTCGAAGTAGTACTGAAAGGGGAAGGGGGCGCCCGTGTAGCTTCCCGGGATGCCGGCCTCGTAGGCGCCGTTGCTCCAGGTCATCTCCGCGCACTGCCACGGCTCCGACTGGTTGACATGCCGGTAGTGCAGGAAGACGCCGCGGCGGGACGCGCCGACCGGGACGCAGGAGAGCGCCAGATCGCTGCCGTGGTCGAAGCCCGCCGGCGCGACGTGCCGGCAGGACTGGCGCTGGGATCTCGACCAGCGCTCGATCTGCTCGACCTGGGAGCGCCCCAGGGCGGTGTCGCGGGCGCCGCCCGCTCTGGCCTCCTCGACGAGGTCGGCCATGTCCGAGACGTCCCGGTCGATCGCCGGCAGCCGGTCGTCCCAGCGGCCGCGCAGCCAGGAATGCGGCCCGTAGGTGATGTCGGGCAGGTAGAGGTCCCGGCAGGCCTCCGCCGCCACGGCCCAGGCGTCGCGCGCCCGTCGGTAGCGGGCGACGGCCGCCTCCGCCGCCCGGGCCTCGCCGGACAGCAGGTAGAGCTCCCAGAGCACGGCGGCGCGGACCTTTTCGGCGAAGAACCTGCCGATGGCGCCCAGGATCGTGACGTCGACCGACAGCCGGCGGAACGCGCTGTGCGGCTCTTCGATCCGGGAGCCGGCGCGGGCGAGCTCGACGGCCGAGGCTGCTGCGAGCCCGTCCAGCCAGTTGGCCCAGGTCAGCGGCGACAGTCTGCGCACGGCCGCACCCTGGTGGAGGCAGGCCGCGAGCTCGCTCGGCGACAGGAACAGTTGCGGATCGCACGACCCGACCGTCCCGAAGCGGGCCGGCTTGAACAGCTCGTAGCCATAGGGCAGCGGCGGCGCCTCCCGGACGACCGACATGTTCTCGTACATCTCCGGCCAGTAGGAGTTGTTGGAGGCCGTCGGCGTGTGGGCCAGGGTTATCAGCGGCAGGATCCGGCTGGCGCTGGCGAGCGCGCGCCCGCAGTTTGCGCCGGCCTCCCCGAACCGCCTGTCCAGGTAGCGGCGGAAGTCCTGGGGATCCGCCTCGGGGTCGTAGAGCGAGCGCCCCCAGACCCGATAGGTGTAGGCGAACTTCCGCCAGTCGCGGGCGTCGGGCGAGACCTCGCTGCGGTAGCCGGTGCGGTTGCCGCGGATCCCGGTCCCCATCCGCCCCTTGAAGGAGAGCGGTTCGCAGAGCTCGACGCCCTTCGCGCCGCAGAAGGTCGAGTTCCGCCCGTAGCCGCCCGCCAGCGCCGGGTCGCCCCACAGCAGGATGCGGACGGTCCCGGGCCAGATCCGGCAGACGATGTCGTAGGGCCGATCCTCGCGCAGCAGGTCGCCGTAGCTGTAGCGCATGAACTTGCGCGTGCCTTCGCTGAACTGCCACTTGCCCGCGTGCTTGGCGGCGTCGCGGCCGGAGTAGAAGGTCGCCAGGTGATTCTCCGGCAGCTCGAGCGGCCGGATCGACGCCTGGTGATAGGGCAGCCCCATGTGCTCGGAGGTGTACTTCGGGGAGATCGAGACCGGCATGCCGGTGGCCAGGGCGAGGTCGATCAGCTTCTCGTCTATGCCCTTGGCGTGCAGGTCGAGGCGGATCGTGCGGCCGGCTCCCCGGACCGCCTCGAAGTAGGTCTCCCAGAAGGCGTAGTCGCCTTCCGGAATGCCGCACTCGACGTGCACCCGCAGCGTCAGGCCGCTGATCTCCGGCACTTCGGCGAGGATTCTGGCCAGGGCGTCGCGACAGTACCCGGCGATGTTGGCGGGCCCAAGCCCGGAGATCCGATGGTTGGCGTTCGGGCAGTCGTCGAAATCGTAGCTCTGGGTCCAGAGGGCGAGCTGGAACTCGAGGCCGCGGCGCTCGGCCTCCCGCGCGACGAACTTCAGGGTCTCCAGGTTTCGGCGGCGCTCCTCGTCGGAGAGGTTCGAGACCTCGACCTCGTGGCCCGGGACCGAGACCAGGAAGGGGTAGGCGAGATAGAAATAGACATCCGAGATGAAGTCGTTGCCGTAGGGGTAGTTGTATTGCATGCCCAGGGTGAGCGAGATCCGGTTGAAACGGTGCGTCGCCAGGAGCGTCAGGTACTCCTTCCACCCCTCCCGGTCGTGGAACCAGGGAAGGTCCTCGACGTCGCTCTGGAAGCAGCGGGAGATGCTGCGGACCTTCGCCGTCGGCGCCGCCACCAGGGGCGGCGAGAAGTCGAGCACGCTCGGCACGGCGCGCGCGAAGCGCGCGCGGTCCGCCAGCTCCGTCGCCGCATAGATCAGGCCGCGGACGTCGGCGCCGTAGACGTAGAGCTCCGCCGTCCTCCCGGCACCTGGCCCGGGTCCGGCAAAGATCGCGAAGGATTCGGGCGCAGCGGGCAGCTCGACCTCGGCGAGCCGGGCGATCCGCTCGATCTCCCGGCTGCTCCCCAGCGCAAAGGTGACGAGGGTTTCGTCGCCGCCCTCAGAGGGCAGCGCCGCGCAGGGGAGGAGTCCGACGGAGATTTCCCCGAGACGGCTTTCGAGCTCGGCGATGGCCCATTCGACCTGGGGCAGGCCGGGCGCACCGGCCGCTCCGATGACCCTGAAGTAGATCTGCGTGGGGGTCTTCGCCGGGGTGGGGGGCCTGGGTTCCATCCGGGAATGCTAGGTCGCGGCTTTTGAAGGGGTAAGCGAATATTATTCGCCGTTATGATCGTCTTTTCCGATCAAATGCCGTGCCCGGCATCTAGCTGCCAGCCGAGCGAATCGCCGGCCGCCGCGCTACTCGGCCGCCTGCTCCAGGCGGTCGCAGCGCACCCACCACTGCTCGGGCAGGGCGGCGTCGCGCAGCTGCTGCAGCACGCCTTCGCCGGCGCCGGCGAAGTCGATGACGCAGAGCCGGCCGCTGTCGCTGCGCACCTCGGTGACGGTGAGCTCGCGGCAGTCGTCGGGCATCAAGCTGCCGTCGCTGGCCATGACCTGCTCCAGCGCCTGCTGGGTCTGACAGGCGGGGAAGCTCTCCTGCGCGCTTGCGGTGCCGGCGAAGGCGAGCGGCAGCAGGGCGGCGAGGGCGGCGAGGGAAGCGGTGCGTGTCATGGCGGTCGTCCTCCTGGGGTGCGTGCGTCCGCGGCACACCCTGCCGCGGAACGGCGAGGGGCGCCTCCAGGGTCAACCGGGGGAGGCAGCGGGAGTTCCGGGAGCGGCTGCCGGAGAGAAGGGGGGCTTCGGCACCAGCCGCCGGCTACTCACGGGCGAGCCCGCGCGGATTCGTTTGTCACCGTCGCGCGGCCGGCGCTATCCTAGTCATACGACGACCGCCGCAGAGTGGTCGCACAACTGGGAGGAAGATCCGATGCACAGATCAGGTGGGAGTCTTCTGCTCGGCGGCCTTGCGGCCGCGCTCTTCGCGACGGCGGGCCTCGCGGGCCCGGCGGCGGCCGAAATCACCCTCGTCGGCGCCAGCCAGTTCAACGAGGACCACGCCTTCACCAAGACCATGCGCGAGTTCGAGCGGCTCGTCTCCGAGTGCTACACCGAGGAGCCGATCGTCTGGGAGATGCACCTGAACTCCGAGCTCGGCCTGGAGAAGGACTACGTGGCCTTCATGAACCAGGGCCTGTCGGTGGACTACGCGGTCGCCTCGCCGGCGCACATGTCGACCTTCTCCAAGATGGCGCCGCTCATGGACATGCCCTTCCTGTTCCGCGACGAGGAGCACTGGCAGAAGGTGCTGGAGGCCGACGCGCTGAAGCCGGTCGCCGACGACATCCTGGAGCGCGCCGACATCCGCCTGCTCGGCTACGCCGGCGGCGGCACCCGCAACGTCTTCGCGACCGAGCCGGTGACCGACATGGCGGAGTTGAAGGGCCTGCCGATCCGCATGCAGGGCGCGCCGATCTGGTCGCGGGTCTTCGACGCCCTGGGCGCGGCGCCCAGCGTGATCGCCTATGACGAGGTCTACAACGCCATCCAGACCGGCGTCATCAAGGCCGGCGAGAACGAGGCGGCGGGCGTCGAGCAGATGAAGTTCTACGAGGTCGGCCCGCACCTCGCGCTGACCAAGCACGCGATCACCGTGCGGCCGCTGATGTTCTCCAACAAGACCTACCAGCGCCTGCCGGCGGCCCTGCAGACCTGCATCGACGAGGCCGGGCCCAAGGCCGGCAAGCACGGCCGCGACATCGAGAGCGGCGAGGACGCCAAGAAGGTCCAGGCCATGGTCGACAAGGGCTGGATCGAGACCCACGAGTTCACCGAGCGCGACAAGATGCTCGAGGCCGCGACCCCGGTTCTCGAGGCCTATGCCGAGGAGCTCGGCGCCGCCGAGGTCCTGGCGAACATCCAGGCGATCGAGTAGCGGCCGGGCGCACGGTAGCCTGCGGTCGACGATGACCGGACTTGCCATGCCCCTCTCTGCCCCCTCAGGGGGCGGAGAGGGAGGCTCCCTCACTTCCCCTCTCCGCCCCCCCAGGGGGGGGAGAGGTCGGGAGAGGTGGGGGCGTTCCGCCCGCGCCCGCCTTCCATCCCCGGCGCTTTCGTCTCGGCCGGCCCCCACCTCACCCCGGCCCTCTCCCCCCCACGGGGGCAGAGAGGGAGGACCCGCGCGCCCATGAAACGGGTCCTCGACGTCATACACCTTGCGCTCAAGGTCGTGCTCGGCCTGCTCGTCGCCGGGCTGCTCGTGCCGGTCTCGATGCAGGTGCTGTCGCGCTACACCGGGATCATCCCGCGCTATCTCTGGACCGAGGAGATCGCGCGCTTCTGCTTCGTCTGGATGATCATGATCGGCGCCGCCTGCGCGGTGCGCGACGCCTCGCACTTCGACCTCGACCTGCTGCCGCCCAGCGCCAACCCCAAGGTCGAGGCGGGCAAGCGCCTCTTCGTCCACCTGGCGATCGGACTCGTCGCCTTCGCCTTCGCCTGGTACGGCTGGGACCTGGTGCTGTTCGGCTGGAACCAGACCTCCGAGATCGCCGAGCTGCCGATGAACTGGATCTACGGGTCCTGGCCGCTCGCCGGCCTGCTGTTCCTGCTGTTCCTGGCCGAGAAGGTGGTCCGCGAGGTCAGAATCCTGAGCGGGCGCGACCCCGGCCCCGATCCAGCCAGCCTGCGGGGGATGGACGTTTGAGCCCGCTCGACGTCTCGCTGATCCTGTTCGGCACCTTCCTCTTCTTCATCGTGCTGCGGGTGCCGGTCTCCTTCGCGCTGGCGCTCGCCTGCCTGCCGGTCTTCTTTATCGAGCCGCGCATGACGCCGGTCCTGCTGCTCCAGCAGATGTTCAAGTCCTACAACGCCTTCATCCTGCTGGCCGTGCCCTTCTTCCTGCTGGCCGCCAACCTGATGAACGCCGCCGGCATCACCGACCGGCTGATCCGCCTCGCCCGCGCCCTGGTCGGCCACCTGCCGGGCGGCCTCGGCCACGTCAACGTCGTGGTCTCGATGTTCTTCGCCGGCATCTCCGGCTCCTCGACCGCCGACGCCGCCGGCATCGGCTCGCTGCTGATCCCGCAGATGAAGAAGGAGGGCTTCAGCGCCTCCTTCGCGGTCGCGGTCACGGCCTGCTCGGCGGTCATGGGCGTGATCATCCCGCCCTCGATCCTGATGGTCGTCTGGGGCGGCCTGATGTCGGTCTCGATCGGCGGGCTGTTCCTGGCCGGCGTCGTGCCCGGCATCCTGATCGGCCTGGCCCAGATGGCCACGGTCTACTACTACGCCAGGCGCCACGGCATGGGCCTGCACGACCGCGCGACCCTGGTCGAGCTGGCCCGCGCGGTCGCCGGCGCCTTCCTGGCGCTGCTGACCCCGGTCATCATCATCGGCGGCATCGTCGGCGGCCTCTTCACCCCGACCGAGGCCTCGGTCGTGGCCGCCCTCTACGCCCTGGTGCTGGGCGCCTTCGTCTACCGCTCGGTCGGCGCGCGCACCCTGGCGGTCGTGCTCTACGACACCGGCCGCTTCGCCGCCATCTCGCTGTTCTGCATCGGCACGGCCAGCGCCTTCGGCTTCATCCTGGCCTATTTCCGGGTGCCGGCGGCCCTGGTCTCCTACGTCACGGCCATGGAGCTGGGCGTGACCGAGATGGGCGTCGCGGTCGCCGTCTCCTTCCTGCTGATCGGCTGCTTCATCGACGCCATCCCGGCGATCATCATCCTGGGCACGGTGCTGTGGCCGGTGACTCAGGCCGTCGGCATGCACCCGATCCACTTCGCCATCATCGGCGTCATCAGCCTGGCCTTCGGCCTGGTCACGCCGCCCTACGGCCTGTGCCTGCTGATCTCCTGCGCCATCGGCAACATCACCGTCGGCCAGGCGATCAAGCACGTGGCGATGATCCTGGCGCCGATGCTGGCGATCCTGCTGCTGGTCATCGCCTTCCCCTCGCTGGTGCTGTGGCTGCCGCGGCTGCTGATGCCGCAGTTCGCGGGGTAGGGGGCTGACAAGTAAACAAGGCGCGATGGGTCACTCTCATGAGCCCTGAACAGCGTGCGCCGAGGGCACCGCGCATTGCTGATCGCTCTTACTCGCGAGGTGCGAGCAAAGTCGGTAGTTTGGCATACTGGCGCTTTTTGGGGGACGAGTCATGAAGCTTGTTTCATTCTCAGTTGAAAATTATCGCAGTATTACCACAGCAAGAAAGATTCCACTTTCTGATTATTCTTTGTTGATCGGGGCCAACAACGAGGGGAAGTCTAACATACTTCATGCCCTGGCGCTTGGTATGGATGCGCTTATCAGCTGGCACCGCCAGGTTCGTAGAACTGCAGACGGTCGAGTTATGCGGGTACCGTCCACCATTCTTGGGCGGCCTTACTCACATACACAGTATGATTGGAGAGTGGATTTTCCAATAAGTAAGCAACACAAGGCCAACGACCTAAGCAAAACAAACATCACGCTCGAATTTCAACTTAATGAATCAGAGGTGTCTTCGTTCCAAGAAGAGATCAAAAGCAACCTAAACGGAACGCTTCCAATACTTTTTTCATTCGGCCAAAGGGATTTTGATGTTTCTGTCCAGAAGCCAGGAAGAGGATACGCTACACTAAATAAGAAGTCGACGCGCATTGCCGATTTTGTTTCGAGGCGGATCAGGTTCGAGTATATTCCCGCGATCCGTACGGCCGACTCTGCTAATCGTGTAATATCTCAGCTTGTTGAAAGAGAACTGAGATCGCTGGAGGAGAACCCGGAGTATTCTCAGGCGCTCAACAAGATCGACCAACTCCAGAAGCCCCTGTTTGATGAACTGGCAACTACGATCCAGCAGACTGTATCAAATTTCTTGCCCAGCGTGAAAACGGTCCGGCTGGAGGCACGGCGAGAGGCGCGACAGCGGGCGATGCGACGGGAGGTTGAGATCCTGGTGGACGACGGTCAGGAGACGAAGCTCGAAAGAAAGGGAGATGGCGTCCAAAGCTTGGTCGCGTTGGCTCTAATGCGTCACGCCTCTGAGCAATCCTATCTCGGATCCAGTACCGTGGTCGCAATCGAGGAGCCGGAGTCGCATCTGCATCCCAATGCTGTTCATGAGCTCCGCACGGTCATTGAAGACCTCTCAAAGAATAACCAGATCGTTCTCTCGAGTCACTCTCCACTTTTCGTGAACATGAACAATCTTCAGAACACTATCATCGTAAAGGGAAGCAAGGCCAAATGTGCAGATCACGTGTCAGATATCCGCGAAGCGCTCGGGGTTCGCTTTGCCGATAATTTGCATAATGCAAGTGTTGTAATTATCGTTGAGGGCTATGATGACGCACGGGCTTTGAGGGCAATCCTTCCAACGTACAGCGATGCGATAAAGAACGCATTAGACCAGGGCGAAGTTACTATAGATTATCTTGGCGGCGCTAGTGGTTTATCCCATAAGGCATCTTTTTACAAGGCGTCAGCTTGTCAGGTGCAGTGCTTCATCGACAATGACAATGAGGGTAGGTTGGCTGTGGAGAGGGCAATAAGCGCGAGATCACTGAAAGTATCAGAGGTAAATCTATGTGCTGTACCGCACCTAACCGAGAGTGAGCTTGAGGACATCTACAACAAGGATATATACGGGAGTAGTTTTTTGACCGAGTTCGGGGTGGATCCGAAGAGCAGGCCAAAGGGGAGGCCGAAGTTGAAATGGTCGCAAGTGGCAGAGAGACAGTTTCGAGAGGCGGGAAAACCCTGGAATGAGAGCATCAAGTGTCAAGTAAAGAGTTGGTTGTCCGAGTACGCGGCCAACAACCCGAAGACCATTATACGAAAAGAACTCGACGCCCCATTGGTTAATTTTGTCGATTCGCTTGTATCGAAATTTATGGGAAAGTAGTTATTGCGCCTGCGCCTTGCGGTCGCACCTCCAGTAGAGGATTGAGTAGGTCCCCCTTCACCCGTTCCCCCGGTCCTCCCGCCACAGCCCGAGCTTCTCCTGGACCGGCCGGTCGGAGAAGCCGAACAGCACGCTCTCGCCGTCGGGCTCGTGGCTGACCGGCTGCCAGCTCGGGGCGACGAAGACGTCCCGGGGCCCCCAGGCGATGGTCTCCTCGCCGATGCGGCTGCGGCCGCCGCCCTCCAGGCAGACGTAGACGGTGGCGTCGGTCGAGCGGATCCGCTGCGTCTCGAAGCCCTTGGGCAGCATCTGCAGGAAGGTGCCCAGGGTCGGCATGGCGTGGGCGCCGGTCGCCGGGTTGGCGAAGCGCAGCTTGAGGCCGTGGCAGGGGTCCCAGTCCTGGGCGAGCGACAGCTGGTCGAGCGCCTCGCGGCTGCGCGCGTAGGGGTAGTGGAAGATCGGCGAGGTCGGGCGGGCCTCCTCGGGCCGGTAGTCGACCGGCAGCAGGTTGGCGCCGTAGCGGGCCAGGGAATCGCCGGTCGGCCTGGTCACCGGCTGCTCCTCGGCGCCCAGGTGCTCGACGAAGGAGGCGTCGAGGAACTGGACCAGCGGGATGTCCAGGCCGTCGAGCCAGAACACCGGGTCGGCGCTCTCGTTGCCGTGGTCGTGCCAGGCCATCGAGGGCGTGATGATGAAGTCGCCGGGGCTCATCATCACCCGCTCGCCCTCGACCGCCGTGTGCGCGCCCTTGCCCTCGAGCACCAGGCGGAGCGCCGACTGGCTGTGGCGGTGGGCCGGGGCGACCTCGCCGGGCAGCACCAGCTGGACGCCGGCATAGAGCGAGGTCGTGATCTTCGACTGGCCGCGCAGGCCGGGGTTCTCCAGGACCAGCACCCGCCGCTCGGCCTCGCGGGCGGTGATCAGGCCGCCGGCCTCGAGGATGGCCTCGCGGATCGCCTCGAAGCGCCAGCCGAAGGGCCGGCAGGCGCTCTTCGGCTCCTTGGTGACGAGCGCGCCCAAGACCGTCCAGAGGGCGGTCATGTTGGACTTGTCGATCTTCTCGTAGAAGGCCTCGCGCTCGGCCTCGGCGCCGGGCGCCGACGCCTTGCTGGTCTCGCTGTCGGCCGGCCTCATGGCGTCCTCCCTCGCGGCTTCTTGCTCGTCAGTATGGCGACTGACAGTATGCTGTCAAATAAACCCGGGCGCGGTCGGGGAAGGTGCCCGCACCGCCGCGCGCCAAGGGAGAGAGCGAGAGACCATGATCCTGGACGACATCTACGGCAAGCCGGGCCACCTGATCCGCCGCGCCCAGCAGATCGCCGTGGCGATCTTCGTCGAGGAGTGCGGGGCGCTCGACCTGACGCCGGTGCAGTACGCCGCCCTGGTCGCCGCGCGCGACCAGCCGGGCGTCGACGCGACGCGCCTCTCCGCGGTCATCGCCTACGACCGCTCGACCCTGGGCGGCGTGCTCGAGCGGCTGGAGGAGAAGGGCTGGATCGAGCGCTGCCCGGGCGCCGGCGACCGGCGCGTCAAGCAGCTCCACCTGACCGCGGCCGGCGCGGCCCTGCTGCGCGAGGCGGAGCCGCTGGTGCAGCGCGCCCAGGCGCGCATCCTGGCGCCGCTCGCCGAGCCCGAGCGCGCGCAGCTGATGCGGCTGCTCGGGGCCCTGGTCGAGCTCAACAACGAACACTCGCGCGTGCCGCTGAAGCGCGCCGGGCAGGGAGGCTGACATGGCGACGGCGGACCCTATCCTGATCGCCGGCGGCGGCATCGGCGGCCTGGCGACGGCCCTCGGCCTGGCGCAGCAGGGCATCGCCAGCCTGGTGCTGGAGAAGGCGCCGCGGCTCGGCGAGATCGGCGCCGGCATCCAGCTCGGCCCCAACGCCTTCCACGCCTTCGACCACCTGGGCGTCGGCGACGCGGCGCGCGCCATGGCGGTCTACATCGATCGCCTGCAGCTGATGGACGCCATGAGCGGCGAGGAGATCGCGCGGGTGCCGCTCGGCGAGGCCTTCCGCGCGCGCTTCGGCAACCCCTACGCCGTGGTCCACCGCGGCGACCTGCACGGCGTCTTCCTGCGCGCCTGCGAGGAGAGCCCGCTGGTGGCGCTGCGCACCAGCGCGGAGGTCCTCGGCTACGAGCAGGACGGCGGCGGCGTCACCGCCCTATTGGCCGGCGGCGAGCGCGTCGCCGGGCGCGCGCTGGTCGGTGCCGACGGGCTCTGGTCCAAGGTCCGCCAGCAGCTCGTCGGCGACGGCGCGCCGCGCGTCTCGGGCCACACCACCTACCGCTCGGTGATCCCGGTCGAGCGCATGCCCGAGGCGCTGCGCTGGAACGCGGCGGCGCTCTGGGCCGGGCCGAAGTGCCACATCGTCCACTACCCCTTGAGCGGCTGGAAGCTCTTCAACCTGGTCGTCACCTACCACAACGACGCGCCCGAGCCGGTCGCCGGCAAGCCGGTCACGGCCGAGGAGGTGCGCCGCGGCTTCGAGCACATCCACCCCGTGCCGCGCGGCATCCTCGAGCAGGGCAGCGACTGGCGCCTCTGGGTGCTGTGCGACCGCGACCCGGTGCTGGACTGGCAGGACGGCCGCGTCGTCCTGCTCGGCGACGCCGCCCACCCGATGATGCAGTACTTCGCCCAGGGCGCCTGCATGGCCATGGAGGACGCGGTCTGCCTGTCCGGCCTGCTGGCCGCCGACCGGGAGGTCGAGACGGCGCTCGCCGCCTACCGCGACCGCCGGATCGACCGGACCAGCCGCGTGCAGCTGCAGTCGCGCCTGATCGGCGACCACATCTACCACCCGGCCGGCGCCCACGCCCGCCTGCGCAACACCCTGCTCGGCGCCCGCACCGCCGAGGACTGGTACGACAGCCTGCAATGGCTCTACGGCGGCTCCGGCCTGGCCGAGGGCGCCTCGGCGGTGCGGTAGCGGGGCGAGGGGCCACCTTTCCCCCGTCCCCCACATTTCCCCGTCACCCCCGCCTTCCCCCGTCACCCCCGCGAAAGCGGGGAGCCAGAGAAAGGCGACGGCCATGCGGTCCGGCGGTCTTCCGTGCGAGCGGTGCTGTTCTCTGGATCCCCGCTTTCGCGGGGATGACGGGAAACAATGCGAGGACGGTAAGCTGGACAAGAAGACGCCGGGCGCGGTCTCCCGTCCGCGCCCGGCGTGGTCTCCCAGGTGGATGCCGTTGCGGCTCAGCTCTTGAGCGGCTTGCGGAAGTGCAGGATGCCCCAGGCGAGCCAGCCCTCGTCCGCCGCCTTCACCCAGTTGTCCAGGCCGACCAGCATGCGGTCCAGGTACTCGCGGCTGGAGAGGCCGGCCAGCTCGTCGTAGTTGGCCTTCAGCTCCTCGCCGACCCGGGCGTAGTGGGTGCGCAGGTTGTCGGTCAGCGGCTGCAGGGCGACGACCTCGAAGCCCAGCTTCTCGGCGGTCTCCCGGTAGAAGGCGAAGGAGCCCAGGCTCTCCAGGTGGATGCGGTCGTAGACCGGCTGCAGGACGCCCTCGGGGCAGTCGTCGGCCTGCATCGGGTCGGTGAAGATGAAGGAGCCGCCGGGCCTGAGCACCCGGTCGACCTCGCGGAAGACCTGCTCGCGGTCGCCGCTGTGCAGGATCGCGTCCTGCGACCAGACGACGTCGTAGGTGGCGTCGGGCTCTGGGATCTCCTCGAAGGTGCCGTGGACGACCGAGACCAGGTCGTTCAGCTTCTGGCGCCGGTTGAGATAGCGGTTGGTGTCGTTCTGGGTCTCGCTGACGTTGAGGCAGGCGACCTTGCACTCCCGGGTCTTCGCCAGGTAGCGCGCGGCGCCGCCGTAGCCGGCGCCGATGTCCAGGACCTTGCGCTCGCGGTCGAGCGGGGCCACCGTCTCGAGCTGCTCGACCATCGCCTCGACGGTGCGCCGGCTGGCGTCCTTGATGCGGTCGGTCTCTTCGTAGAGGCCGATGTGGATGTCCTCGCCGCCCCAGATGCGGTGGTAGAAGGCGTCGGCGTCGTCGCTGTCGTAGTAGTCCTCGGCGACGGCGCGCACGTCGGCCTGGATTTCCGAGCCGGCGGGGCTGTCGATGGCGCTCTCGGGCCTGCGGACCTGGACTTTGCGCACCACCGTCTTCTCGGCGACGTGGACCAGGAAGTCGGGTTCGTGGTCTTCGAAGTCGGCCTCGAAGTCGCCGAAGGTGTGGACCCGCTCGAAGCCTGCCTCCCGCAGCAGGCGGCGCATGTAGTTCTTGCGCAGGGGGAACATGTTGAGCGTGTAGGACGAGTCATCCGGGAAGGAGTACTTGAAGCGGATCAGCCCGTCGTCGAAGTACTCAGGCTCGGCCGTCACCCGCTTGCCGCAGTAGTAGTACTTGTGCTTGGTCGAGAAGCCGTTGTCGAGGATGGCGTCGTAGTTGCGCTGGTCGATGACCAGGATGCCGTCGTGCTTGAGCGCGGCGTAGAACTCGGCCAGCGCGCGGCGGCGGTCCATCTCGTCGAAGAGGTGGGTGAAGGAGTTGCCCAGGCAGACCACGGCGTCGGCCTTGCCCTGGATGTCCCGGTTCAGCCAGCGCCAGTCGGCCTGGGTCAGCTTCAGGATCAGGCTGCGCTTCTTGGCGTTCTCGAAGGCCTTGGCCAGCATCGCCGCGTTGCCGTCGATCGCGGTCACGTCGAAGCCGGCCTCGGTCAGGCGCACCGAGTGGAAGCCGGTGCCGCAGGCGACATCGAGCACCTTGTGGGTGTCGCGCGAGCGCAGGATGTCGATGAAGAAGTCGCCCTCGCTCTCGGCGCGCGCCTGCCAGTCGATCAGCTCGTCCCACTTCTCGACGAAGCTCTTCACGTACTCCGCCCGGTAGTGCCCGGTCTCGCGCTTGGCCAGCGGATCCTTGCCGTAGTCCTGCTTCTGGGCCGTGAGCTCGGCATTGTCCTGGCGGATGGTGTCGGAGGTCATTCGTCGCAGCTCCTCGTTCTTCGTTGTCGGGCGCGGCCCTGGCAAGGCGCCGCCGGCACGCGGCGACGCCGGCCCACGGGGGCTGCGCTCCTTCGATGAACGGGCCGTGCCGAAGGCCGGCCGGCCCGCGAGACCGGGACCGCGCGCCGCCGGCCGCGCCGCAGCGCAAAATGGGGCCGGATACTCGGGAAAGGCGCGCAAGAGGGGACACCACAGGTCCCGATCGAGGCGAGCGGCGGCCCCGTCCGAAGGTGCCCGACCGCTCGCTTCAGAGGTTATCAGGTCGCCGGGGAATTCTAAGGGTTAAATTAGATTCTTTATGTGGTAGGGTGAGTCTCTTCCGCTCAAATCCGCTGCCCCACGACTGAAGGAACGTTCAGGCGGCGTTCCGCGCATGTTCGCGACGATTGTTCGGGTCTATTGGAATTCTGGCGTTGACCGTCATCCGAACGTGGCGGGACTGAAGTGCGAATTCTGGCGGTACGCGAACATTTATTTTAGCGCGGTCGATTCCATCTTACCGCTCAGGCGTCGCGGGCCAGGCGCAGGCCGGTCATCTGCCAGCGCTGGTGCGGGTAGAAGAAGTTCCGGTAGGTCGGCCGCAGCTGGTCGCGCGGCGTCAGGGCCGAGCCGCCGCGCAGCACGAACTGGTTGACCATGAACTTGCCGTTGTACTCTCCGACCGCGCCCTCGGGGGCCCGGAAGCCGGGGTAGGGCAGGTAGGACGAGCCGGTCCACTCCCAGACGTCGCCCCAGAGCTGCAGCAGGCCGTCGCCGCTCCCGGCGCCGCTGCCGGCAAGCGCCCGGCGCGGACGCAGCGCCCCGCTCTCCAGCGTATTGCCCGGCTGCACCGGCCCCGCCGCCCGCTCCCACTCGAACTCGCTCGGCAGGCGTGCGCCGGCCCAGCGTGCGAAGGCCTCGGCCTCGTAGTAGCTGACGTGGGAGACCGGCGCCTGCGGGTCGACCGGCTGGGGGCCGCGCAGCGAGAAGGTCATCCAGCCCCCGTCTCCGCTGCCGTCGCCGGCCCCGCCGCCCTCGTCCCGCCACCAGTAGCCGGGCGCCTCCCACCCCTCGCGCCGGGCCGTCGCGAAGCCGTCCATCAGCCACAGGCCGGGGGTTTCGTAGCCACCGTCGGCCATGAACTCGAGCCACTCGCCGCAGGTCACGGCCCGCGTCGCCAGCTCGTAGGGCCGCAGCAGCGCCTGGTGGCGCGGGCCTTCGCAGTCGTAGGCGAAGCTGTCGCCGCCGTGGCCGATCTCGACGATGCCGCCCTCGAACCTCTGCCAGCCGGCCGGCGCGGCCTCGACGCTGGCGAGCGGCGTCGGTGCCCGGTAGACGGGCAGCAGGGGATTGTGGCTCAGCACGTGCAGCAGGTCGGTCAGCAGCAGCTCCTGGTGCTGCATCTCGTGGTGGCAGCCGAGCTCGATCAGGTCCGCGGGCGCCTCGCCGGAGTCCAGCAGCCGCGCCATCGCCGCGTCGACGCCGGCGCGGTAGTCGAGGACCTCGGCGACCGTCGGCCGGGTCACCAGGCCGCGCCGGTCGCGGGCGAAGCGCGGGCCGGCGGCGACGTAGTAGGAATTGAACAGGAAGGCGAAGCGCTCGTCGGGCGAGGCGTAGCCCGCCAGGTGCGGGCGCAGCACGAATTCCTCGAAGAACCAGCTGGTGTGCGCCAGGTGCCACTTGGTCGGGCTGGCGTCCTCCATCGACTGCACCGTCATGTCCTCCGGCGCCAGCCCCTCGATCAGCGCCAGGGTGCGCTGCCGGGTCGCGCGGTAGAGCGCGGCGAGCCGGTCGGGCGCCAGGGTCTCGGCGAAGAGCGGTCGGCTGGAGGCGCGGGCCATGGGGGTCTCCTGGTCGTCGGTCCGGCGGGGCAGGCTCGCAAACGCAAGGGCGCGCCGTCCAGGGGTGCTTCCCGAACGGCGCGCACTATGCCGCAAGAACGCCGGGGCGGCGCCGATGTTCCGGCGCCGCCCCGGCCGAAGCGATGTCGCCGTACATCCTCGGCGGTGCCGGCGCGGGGGCGCTTGAGTTCCCCCCCGCCCTGCCTATCCTGCCGTCGGGGCGCCGGGCGCCCCCCGAGACCATCGACCAGAAACCGCATTAACCAGGGACCGACCAGGGGAGCGTCATGGCACAGGCTGCGGAGCGGGCCTGGCAGCGCATGCTGTCGGGGCGGCGTCTCGATCTGCTCGATCCCTCGCCGCTCGACATCGAGATCGAGGACATCGCCCACGGCCTGTCGCGGGTCGCGCGCTGGAACGGCCAGACCGAGGGCGACTGGGCCTACAGCGTCGCCGAGCACTGCCTGCTGGTCGAGCGGCTGGCCGGCCTGGCGCTGCCGGGCTGGCCGGCACGGTGGCGCCTGGCCGCGCTGCTGCACGACGCGCCGGAGTACGTCGTCGGCGACCTGATCTCACCCTTCAAGGCGGCGGTCGGGCTCGACTACAAGGCTTTCGAGCTGCGCCTGCTCGCGGCGATCCACATCCGCTTCGCGCTGCCCGCTGCCCTGCCGGCGGCCGTGGCGGCCGCGATCAAGCGCGCGGACGTCGCCTCGGCCTACCTGGAGGCGACCCGGCTCGCCGGCTTCAGCCCGGCGGAGGCCCGCGCCTGCTTCGGCAAGCCGCGCGGGGCCGCCGCCGCCGCGATGCTGGCGCTGGAGCTGGCGCCGCGCCCGCCGGGCGAAGCCAAGCGCGCCTACCTGGAGCGGTTCCGGGCGTTGGCCGGCGAGGCGGAGGGGTAGGGCAGGCGGCAGCGGCGGCAGCGTCGCTCAGTTCGCGATGCCGCCGATGGCGCCGTTGCGGTTGGCGCGCAGGCCCTCGGCGCCGCCCGCCTGAATGCGGCCGCTGCGGCTGGTCGAAACGGCGCCGCGATTGGCCTGGACGGCGCTGCGGCTGGCCTGCAGCTCGGCGACCTGGTCCTTGTAGGCATCGGTGCGCGCCTGCCGCCAGAGCGCCAGGACCTTGGTACGGTAGCGGTCGGCGTGGACGGGTGTCGCCGAGTGATAGCGGGCGACGGCGCGGATCCAGGAGTTGGTCTTCTGGCGCAGGTCCATCAGGAATTTCGCGGCGTAGGCCACGTTGAACGCCGGGTCGAAGGCCTGCTCGACGTCGTCGAAGGCCTCGCCGTGGTACATCAGGTTGATCTGCATGCAGCCGACGTCGATGTTGCGGACGCCGCGCGCCTTGAGTCCGCGGACCTCGGCGATGGCCGCCTCGCGGCTCGGCAGATATCGCCCGCGCCCCTCGGCCATGACCGTCCAGGGCCAGGCAAGAGTTGCCGAGCGCTCCTTGCTGTAGCGGCCCGACTCGGCCAGGGAGATTGCGACCAGGATCTTCGGCGGCAGGCCGAGGATCGACTCGGCCGCGTCGATGTGGCGGGAGCAGACGTCCCAGTTATCCAGGGCCTGGGGCAGCATCGCCCGGACCGGCTGCGGCGCCAGCAGGGCGAACAGGGCGGCAAGGGCGAGACAGGAGGGGAAAAATGCAGGGGTCACGGGCGGGGGCTCCTTGGCGGTCGTTGCCTCCAGGGGCTGCAAGGCCCGTGCCATGGGTGCCGGGGCCGGCCGGCCGCAGTTCCTCGCGCCTTCCGCCGGCCCTCACGGACTCGGCCCGTCTGTGTTGCGCTGCGGTATCGCCCGCTCGCGGTCCGAAGACAGCACTTCCACGACCGCCCGTAACCATATGGTTCTGCTCGCGATGCATTTTCCCTTTGCCAAACGGCTCGCCCGCGATCATATTTTGCAGTGCGGCATGAATGGTGCTGTCCGCGCCCTTCTGCCGTACGTCTCTAAGGGCGTTTCCTCCCTAAACTTGGGCCGTGCCTCGTGCACGGCCCTTTTTTTCTGCGGAGACGGTTGGCGCCCTGCCGGAAGAGCCGATCAGGCGATGCGGCGGCACAGGGCGGCGTGCTGTGCGCGCAGGCCGGCCTTCAGCTCCTCGAGGGCGCGGCCCTCTTCCCTGACGTAGGCGTGGAACAGCCGGCTGGCGTTGTTGGAGATCAGGGCGCCGAAGGCGATGGTGTCGAGGTCGTCGCGGATCGCGCCCTGCTGCTGCAGCCCGTCGAGCAGGCGCCTAACCTGGTCGGCGAGGCGCGCCTCGAGATCGGCGTAGCGCCGGGCCAGGTCGGTCTCCGGCTGCGCCGTCGCGCTGGCCAGGGCATGGCGCCAGTTGTCCTTGGAGAGATAGCCCAGGGCCCGGTCGAGCCCGACCTCGACCAGGGCGTTGATCGCGGCCTCGGCGGTCGCCGGAGGTTCTGCCACCAGCCTCTCGCCCTCCTCGAGCACTTCCTCGAGCTGCATCGAAACCACGGCGATCAGCAGCTCGCCCTTGTGGCGGTAATAGTTGTAGACCGTGCCGGCCGAGAGCTCGGCCGTGGCGGCGATCTCCTCGATCCGGGTGCCCTCGTAGCCGGACGCGCGGAAATGGGTGGCCGCCGCCAGGAGCAGGCGCTGCCGCCGCTCCACCTTCTGCCTCGCCCTCAGGCCGCTCACCTTCGCTCCCCCTCAAGATTACCGGCCAGCCCAAAAATGAGCCGACTGCATTTTCGGTCGGGGCCGGCCGTCTGTCGAGCGGCTTCGGCGCCGCCCGGTCAGGAGGCGTGGCCGGCGGGGACGGCGGTGCCACGCAGCGGCTTGCCCATGACCACGGAGGTGCGAAAGCGGCGCACGTTGGGGTCGTCGAACAGCAGCCGCCGCGTCAGCGCCTCGAAGTCGTCGAGGTCGCGGGCCAGGGCGACCAGCACGAAGTCGCCCTCGCCGGTGACGTAGTAGCACTGCTGGACCAGCGGCTCGGCGGCCGCCTTGCGGCGGAAGCCGTCGATCTGGTCGGCGCGCTCGCGCTCCAGCTCGACGGTCACGATGAAGGTCATCGGCAGGCCGACGGCGGCCGGCTCGACCAGCGCGACCTGGGCGGTGATGACGCCCGCGGCCCGCAGCCGCCGGATCCGCCGCTGCACCGCCGGCGCCGAGAGCGCGACCTCGCCGGCCAGGCTCTCCAGGGAGCGGCCGGCGTCCTGCTGAAGCAGGTCGAGCAGCTGGCGGTCGATCGGATCGAGGGGCAGGGACGTCATGATTCCGCCGTTGTGTGGCTGTCGAACGCAAGAACCTTAGGTGCATGGCCGCCCCCGCGCAAAACCGCCTCGCGGCCGCCTGCTAGGCTGCCCGCTAGATATCCTGCCGGAGGTCCTCGATGGAGCTGCTTCACAATCCCTGGCGCAGCCGCGGGCTGCCGGAAGGCGCCGCCCTCGCCGCGGGCGCGGTCGCGACCGACCCGGCAGAGCCGCTGGCCCTGCTGGCGCGCTGCCCGGCCGCCGCGCCGACCCCGCTGCGCGCGCTGCCCGCCCTGGCGCGGACGCTCGAGGTCGCCTCGCTGCACGTCAAGGACGAGAGCGGGCGCATGGGGCTGGGCAGCTTCAAGGCCCTCGGCGCCACCTACGTCCTGGCCCGCGAGGCGGCGCGGCGACTCGATCGGCCGGGCCGGCCGGCGGAGGCGGCGGCGATGGCCGTCGCCCTCGAGGGATGCGTCTACTGCTGCGCCAGCGCCGGCAACCACGGCCTGTCGGTAGCGACAGGCGCACGCCTGTTCGGCGCCGGCGCCGTGATCTTCCTGGCCGAGGCGGTGCCGGAGGCCTTCGCCCGGCGGCTGCGCGCCGCCGGCGCCGAGGTCCGGCGCGCCGGCGCCGACTACGAGGCGGCCATGGCCGAGGCCTCGGCGGAGGCGGAGCGTCGGGGCTGGACGCTGCTGCCGGATTCCTCCTGGCCGGGGCAGGTCGCGCTGCCGGCACGGGTCATGGAGGGCTACCTGGTCGCCGCCGCCGAGGTCGTCGAAGCGCTCGCCGAGCCGCCGAGCCACGTCTTCCTGCAGGCCGGCGTCGGCGGTTTCGCCGCCGCAATGGCAGCGCTGTTCCGGGCGCGCTGGGGCGAGGCGCCGCGCCTGCTCGTGGTCGAGCCCGCGAGCGCGCGCTGCCTGATGGAGAGCCTGCGCGCCGGCCGTCCGGTTCGGGCGCCGGGGCCGGTCTCGACCATGGGCCGGCTCGACTGCAAGGAGCCCTCGCACCTGGCGCTCGGCGCGCTGGCGCTGGCGGCCGACGACGTCCTCGCCCTCGACGACGAAGCCTGCGCCGAGACGGTCGCCCTGCTGGCCCGCCACGGCCTGCGCACGACGCCCTCGGGTGCCGCCGGCCTCGCCGCCCTGCAGCACGCCGGTCCCCTGAGGGGCGCGCTCGCACTGGACGGCGGCAGCCGGGTCCTGGCCTTCGTCACCGAGGGCGTGGAGGAGGGGGCATGAGCGGCGAGGAAGAAATGAACGGGCCGCCGCCGCGCGGCTTTCCGACCGCGGAGTTCGAGGCGCGGCTGGAGCGGGCGCAGCGCCTGATGGCGCAGGCGGACTGGGACGCCCTGCTGCTGACCACCGAGCCCGAGGTACGCTGGTTCAGCGGCTTTCACACCCTGTTCTGGCTGAGCCCGACGCGGCCGTGGTTCCTGGTCGTGCCGCGGGCCGGCAAGCCGGTCGCCGTGGTGCCGGAGATCGGCGCCCCGGTCATGGCCCGGACCTGGATCGAGGACATCCGCAGCTGGCCGGCGCCGCGGCCCGCGGACGACGGCCTCGGCCTGCTCGACCAGGCGCTGCGCGAGCTGGCGGGACCGCGCGGGCGGATCGGGCTGCCGATGGGCCACGAGTCGACGCTGCGCATGCCGCTGGCCGACTACGGGCGGCTGAAGGCCGGCCTACCCGAGGCCCGCTTCGGCGACGCGACGCCGCTGGTGCGGGCCCTGCGCCGGGTCAAGTCGGAGCGCGAGATCGCCAAGGTCGCCTGGGCCTGCCGGATCGCCTCCGGCGCCTTCGGAGCCCTGCCGGCGTGGCTTGCGGAAGGCCTGTCGCTCGCCGAGGTGTTCCGAGGGTTCCGCCGGGACCTGCTCGCCCGCGGCGCCGACGACGTGCCCTACCTGGTCGGGGCCGCCGGGGCGGAGGGCTACGAGGACGTCATCTCGCCGCCGGGCGAGGAGCCGCTTCGGCGAGGCGACGTCGTGATGATGGACACCGGCGCGACCTTCGACGGCTATTACTGCGACTTCGACCGCAACCTCGCCCTCGGCACCGCCGGCGACCGGGCCCGCCGCGCCTACGAGACCCTGTGGCGCGCGACCGAGGCGGGTCTTGCGGCCGTGCGGCCCGGCGAGACCTGCGCCGGCCTGTTCCGCGTCATGGCGAGCGTCATCGAGGCGGAAGGCTACCGGGCCGGCAACGTCGGCCGCTTCGGCCACGGCCTCGGCATGCAGCTGACCGAGCCGCCCTCCAACGCCGCCTGGGACGACACGGTCCTGGAGCCGGGCATGGTGCTGACCCTGGAGCCGGGGCTGAGCTTCGCCCCGGGGCTGGGCCAGGTCCACGAGGAGAACCTGGTGGTCCGCGCCGAGGGCGCCGAGCTGCTCAGCCGCCGTGCCCCGCCGGAGCTTCCGGTGATCTGAGCCCGAGGCTCCGCGGCGCGATCTCCCAGCCCGCTAGGCGGCGTCGGGCGGCGTGGCGTCGCCCGGCCCGAGGCTGCGCTGCAGGAACACCGAGTCGAGCCAGCGGCCATGCTTCCAGCCGACGCTCTGAAGGGTGCCGGCAAGGCGGAAGCCGAGCGCCTGGTGCAGGCCGATCGAGGCGGCGTTGGCGCTGTCGCCGACCACGGCCACCAGCTGGCGGAAGCCGAGCGCCTCGCTGCGCTCGATCAGGCCGGCGAGCAGCAGCCGGCCGAGGCCGAGACGGTGGCTGTCGGGGGCGACGTAGACCGAGACCTCAAGGGCGAAGCGGTAGGCCGGCCGCGGCCGGTAGGGGCCGGCGTAGGCGTAGCCGCCGACCGCGCCCTGCCGCTCGGCGACCAGGTAGGGCAGGCCGCGCTCGACCAGCGCCCGGCGCCGTGCCGTCATCTCGGCGAGGTCCGGCGGCTCGAGCTCGAAGGAGGCGCTGCCGTGGCGGACGTGGTGGGCGTAGATCGCCTGGATCGCCGGCAGGTCGGCGTCCAGGGAGTCGCGCAGGCGTGCGGTCGGCGCGCCGGAGGGGCCGCTCAAGTCCCGCCGCGCGCCTCGGCCGCGACCTCGCCGAGCGCCTCCAGCAGGGCCGCCATGTCGGCGGTAAGACTGGCGAGGCCGGGGCCGCGGGCGATCCGCTCCTCGTCCATGTAGAGCGCACGGTTGATCTCGATCTGCAGGGCGTGCAGGCCTTCCTCGGGGCGGCCGTAGTGGCGCGTCACGAAGCCGCCGGAATAGGGCTTGTTGCGGGATACGCGATAGCCGTGGCGGCTGAGGAAGCCCGCGGCCGCTTCGCTGATCGCGGTGCTGCAGGTCGTGCCGTGGCAGTCGCCGAGCACGATGTCGAAGCGCAGGCCGCCGGCGTCGCGCTCCAGCGGCCCGCCGCTCGAGGGCATGGAATGGCAGTCGAGCAGCAGGCATCGACCGAAGCGGCTGCGGGTCTGCTCGACCAGCTCGCGCAGGCTGGCGTGGTAGGGCCAGTAGCAGTCCTGTATGCGCTTCAGCGCCTGGGAGAATTCGAGCTTGTCGCGATAGATGTCGGCGCCGTTGGCCACGACCCGCGCGATCGTGCCGAGCCCGGCGGCAACCCGCGGCGAGCGGGTGTTGGCGTAGTCCGGCAGGCGGTCGGCGAACATCGCCGGATCGAGCTCGAAAGGCTCCCTGTTGGGATCGACGAAGGCGCGCGGGAAGAGCGCGCGCAGCAGCGGTACGCCCAGATCCGGGGCGGCGCCGAAGATCTCGTCGACGAAGCAGTCCTCGCTGCGCCTCAGCGCCAGGGGGTCCAGCCGCGAGGCCGAGACGAACTCGGCCGGGTAGTTGTTGCCGCTGTGCGGGCTCGCCACGACCAGCGCCAGCCGCTGCTCGGCGGGCCGGCGCACTTCGTGGGAGCCTCCCTCGAGCAGGTCGCGGCAGCTGGCCGTCAGGGCTAAGGCGTCCATCGATTCCGAAAATTCGCTTTGTTCGCGGCTTGTTTACGCATTCCGGCACAGGCTGTCACCGTACAAGCATGCCGCGTCGCGAACCGTCTGAGAAGCGCTTCGCGAGCGGCCGGTCGCCATGCCATGGTTCCGCCCTGCCCCGCAGCGAGCGAAGGTGGCGCGAGGGATGGCATGCTCGGCCGATCGCGGTCCGCCCGACCCCGCGGGGGCTCCGGACCATCCTGTTGAAACTGGACGAGGTTTCCCGCCGCGATGGCCCGCATTCTTCTGGCGGAGGACGATGAGGGCCTCCGCACCTTCCTGGCCGCCTCGCTGCGCCACGCCGGACACGAGGTGTCCGACGTCGGCGACGGCCAGGTCGCCGAGCATCTGCTCGACCTGGGCCCCTACGACCTGCTGCTCGCCGACGTGGTGATGCCGGGGCTCGACGGTGTCGAGCTCGCGCGCCGCGCCGCCGAGCGCCAGCCGGGCCTGCGCATCGTCTTCATCACCGGCTTCGCCGCGGTCGCCCTGCAGGGCCGCGACCGGCACCGCCTGGGTGCCCGCGTGCTGTCCAAGCCCTTCCATCTGCGCGAGCTGGTCCAGGAGGTCGAGGCCGTGCTGGCCGAAGCCTCCTGAGGCGCCGCGGGCGGGGCGGCGAGAAAGCGCGGAGCGACCGCGCCGGGCGCTTGCAATGGCCCGCGGCCGATGCTAGATGCCTGCCTCCCGCTGGCGGAACGGGTGCTCGCACCTCCGCCGGAACCCCATGGGGGCGCGTAGCTCAGCGGGAGAGCACCTCGTTGACATCGAGGGGGTCGCAAGTTCAATCCTTGCCGCGCCCACCATCCTCCGCGCTTCCGCCCCCGATACCTGCCTTCTCGCCTCGGCGACGGACCGCCTAGGGCTCCTCGTGCCTGCGGCGGATCGTCATGCGCTCGTCGTAGCTGAGCGACTTCGGCGCGACCGGGATGTTGCCGACCAGGAAATGCAGGCAGCGGCCGTCCGCCCCGCAGAGCGGCAGGATCAGGCGCTTCCAGGCCTTGGGCGGCAGCCAGGGCGGCGACTTGCTGAAGGTGTAGAGCGGCTCCCGTGTCTCGTAGACGGCGCGGTAGCCGGCCCGGTAGAGCAGGGCGAGCGGGGTCTTGGCCTGACGGTTCATCTCGGAAACGCGCCAGCCGGTCCAGTCGCGCCCGGCCTGCTCGGCGACGCCGGTGCCGTAGACGCGGTAGATGCCGTCCAGCCCCTCGCGCTCGACCTCGATCAGCATCAGGTTGCCCAGGACGGCCTTGATCTCGACGACGTCGATGTCGCTCCTCGCGACCCTTCCGTCCGGCTTCGCCGCGCTCAGGTTCCGCCAGTAGCGGAAGAGGAAGCGCAGCTTGGGCTCGTCGAGCTGGGCTTCCGATTCGACGAAGTGCAGCGCCTCGACGTAGGCGCAGAGGGACGGCAGCCCTTCGCCCCGCAGAATCCCGGCGCAGGCTGCGAGTATCTGGTCGTCCGACGGATCGGTGACGGGCGGGTTCGGATCGGGGGCGGACAGCGACGGTCTCCATCGAGCGAACGGCTCTGGCGTGCCGGCGCAGCCTTCGCAGCGGCCCCTTCTATGTAGCGCGGCCCCTGCGGGACCGGTAGTGGCTCCGCCTCACTCCCGCCGGCTGCTCGGGCGGCTCAGCACGAAGAGGGCGGCGCCGCCCAGGGCCACCGCCTGGACCGCCAGCACCCAGGGCACGACGCCGGCGATCCAGCTGCCGGCGAAGGTCGCGGCCATGACCGCTGCGGCCAGGACCTTGGCGCGCGGCGCGATGGCGCCGTCCCGACGCCAGTCCTCGATCAAGGGGCCGAACTGGCGGTGGCCGGTCAGCCAGGCGTGCAGGCGCGGCGAGGAGCGGGCGAAGGCGAAGGCGGCGAGCAGCACGAAGGGCGTCGTCGGCAGCAGCGGAAGGACCACGCCGGCCAGGCCGAAGCCCAGGGCGGCGAGCCCGAGGAGCAGCCAGAGCGAGCGCCGGGTCATGGGCAGGCCGCCGGTGCCGCGCGACCCCACGGCAGGCGGCGCGGGGCCGGATCGGGTGAGGCCGAATCGACTGGGACCGGGCGGAAGCGTTTCATTCTGGCCGTCTTGCCGCGACACCCTCTTCTATCCGAGGCGCCGGCGAGGCGCCAACGGCGCGATCCGCCGCGGCCGCGCCGCCGGCTTCTTGGCCGATTCCCGCCCAGGGCGGTTCTCAGAGGGCTTCCTTCTCTGCTAGCCTCCCGTCAGGAGGGTTCAGGATGACCCGCAACGAGAGTGCTTCCGAAGCGACCCAGGGGCCGCCGCGGATGCTGGCCGGGCGACGGGGCGAATGGACGGTCTTCGCCTTCCTCGCGGTCTTCATCTGGCCGTTCATCGCCGTTGCCGTCGTCGGCGGCTACGGCTTCGCCGTCTGGATGGTGCAGCTGATCGTCGGCCCGCCCGGTCCCCCGGGCGGTTGAGCATGACCGACTGCCCCGTCGCGCCCGATCGAAGCAGGCGCGCCTTCCTGCAGGGGCGGCGCAGCACCCGGCCGGCGCCGCTGCGGCCGCCCTGGGCCGCGGCCGGTTTCGCCGCCGCCTGCAGCGCCTGCGGCGACTGCCTGCCGGCCTGCCCGGAGGCAATCCTGGTGCGGGGCGAAGGCGGCCTGCCCGAGGTCGACTTCCGGCGCGGCGAGTGCAGCTTCTGCGGCGCCTGCGCCGCGGCTTGTCCCGAGCCGGCCTTCGAGGCGGCGCGCGCGGCGCCCTGGCGGCTCGAGGTGCGCGTCTCCCAGGCCTGCCTCGCCGAGCGCGACGTCGTCTGCCGGTCCTGCGGCGACGCCTGCCCGGAGGCGGCGATCGCCTTTCCGCTCAGCCTCGGGGGGACGCCCCGTCCGATCGTCGAGGCCGCGGCCTGCAGCGGCTGCGGCGCCTGCGTGTCGGCCTGTCCGACCGAGGCCGTGACCCTGGTCGTGCCGGATCCGGTGGCCGGCCATGGCTGAGCCTTCCCAGGGCCGCGCGGGGGCGGCGGTGCACATCTCCAGCCTGATCGTCTACCTGCGGCCCGAGGCGGCCGAGCGCGTCGTCGCTGCGATCCTGGCGCTGGGTGGGGCGGAGATCGCCGCGCGGGAGGCCGGCAAGCTGGTCGTCGTGCTCGAGGCCGAGCACGAGGGCGTGCTGGCCGACCACCTGACCAAGATAAACCTGATGCCCGACGTCTATGTCGCCGCCCTGGTCTACCACCAGGTCGAGGAGGCCGTGGCGGAAGCGGGCAATGAATGCGAGGAACGCCATGAAGCTTAGCCGTCGTGACGTCATGAAGGCCCAGGCGGCGAGCGTCGCCGCGACGGCCGCCGGGATCGCGCTGCCGGCGGGTGCCCAGCCGCTCAGCGGCGGCAAGGAGGCGGTCGGCATCCAGTGGTCGAAGGCGGCCTGCCGGTTCTGCGGCACCGGCTGCTCGGTCATGGTCGGGGTTCAGCAGGACCGCGTCGTGGCGACCCACGGCGACACCCAGTCCGAGGTCAACCGCGGCCTCAACTGCGTCAAGGGCTACTTTCTGTCGAAGATCATGTACGGCGCCGACCGCCTGACCCGGCCGCTGCTGCGCATGCGCGACGGCGAGTACGCCAAGGACGGCGACTTCGAGGAGGTCTCCTGGGAGCGCGCCTTCGACGAGATGGAGCGGCAGTGGAAGCGCGTGCTGCGCGAAAAGGGCCCGACCGCCGTCGGCATGTTCGGCTCCGGCCAGTGGACGGTCTGGGAGGGCTACGCCGCCGCCAAGCTGATGAAGGCGGGCCTGCGCTCGAACAACCTCGACCCCAACGCGCGCCACTGCATGGCCTCGGCCGTCGCCGCCTTCATGCGGACCTTCGGCATCGACGAGCCGATGGGCTGCTACGACGACTTCGAGGCCGCCGACGCCTTCGTGCTCTGGGGCTCGAACATGGCCGAGATGCACCCGATCCTCTGGACGCGCCTGACCGACCGGCGGCTCAGCCATCCCCATGTCCGGGTCGCGGTGCTTTCGACCTTCACCCACCGCAGCTCGGACCTGGCCGACATCCCGATCATCTTCACTCCGGGCACCGACCTCGCGATCGCCAACTACATCGCCAACTACCTGATCCAGAACGACGCCGTCGATCACGCCTTCGTCGAGCGCCACACCGGCTTCTGGCTCGGCAATACCGACATCGGCTACGGCCTGCGGCCCGAGCACGAGCTCGAGCAGAGGGCGGCGAACGCCGGCGACCCGGGCGGCATGCAGCAGACCGACTTCGAGACCTACAAGGCCTTCGTCGCCGACTACACGCGCGACAAGGTCGAGGCGCTGACGGGAGTCTCCGGCGACCGCCTGGACCAGCTGGCCGAGCTCTACGCCGACCCCGACCGCAAGGTCATGAGCCTCTGGACCATGGGCTTCAACCAGCACACCCGCGGCGTCTGGGCCAACCAGCTCGTCTACAACCTGCACCTGCTGACCGGGAAGATTTCCGAGCCGGGCAACAGCCCCTTCTCCCTGACCGGGCAGCCCTCGGCCTGCGGCACCGCGCGCGAGGTCGGCACCTTCTCCCACCGCCTGCCGGCCGACATGGTGGTGGCGAACCCGGAGCACCGCGCCCTCGCCGAGAAGCTCTGGAAGCTGCCGCCCGGCACCATTCCCGAGACGCCGGGCTATCACGCCGTGCTGCAGGACCGGAAGCTCAAGGACGGCGAGCTCAACGCCTACTGGGTCCAGGTCAACAACAACATGCAGGCGGCGCCGAACATCCTCAACGAGACCTATCCGGGCTACCGCAATCCGGAGAACTTCATCGTCGTCTCGGACGCCTATCCCACGGTCACGACCTCGGCCGCCGACCTGATCCTGCCGACCGCCATGTGGGTCGAGAAGGAGGGCGCCTACGGCAATGCCGAGCGCCGCACCCAGTTCTGGCACCAGCTGGTCTCGGCACCCGGGGAGTCGCGCTCCGACCTCTGGCAGCTGATGGAGTTCTCCAAGCGCTTCACGACCGACGAGGTCTGGCCCGCGGAGCTGCTCGACGCCAACCCCGAGTACAAGGGCCGCACGCTCTTCGAGGTCCTCTTCGCCAACGGCCAGGTCGACGCCTACGGCCTCGAGGAGCTCGATCCGAAGCACCCGAACGACGAGTCCCACGCCTTCGGCTTCTACGTCCAGAAGGGCCTGTTCGAGGAGTACGCCTCCTTCGGCCGCGGCAAGGCCCACGACCTGGCCTCCTTCGAGACCTACCACGAGGAGCGCGGGCTGCGCTGGCCGGTCGTCGACGGCAAGGAGACCAAGTGGCGCTTCCGGGCCGGCTACGACCCCTACGTCAAGGCCGAGGAGGGCGTCGAGTTCTACGGCCATGCCGACGGCCGGGCCCGGATCATGGCGCTGCCCTACGAGCCGCCGGCCGAGAGTCCAGACGAGGAGTACGACCTCTGGCTGGTCACCGGCCGGGTCCTCGAGCACTGGCATTCCGGCTCGATGACCCTGCGGGTGCCCGAACTCTACAAGGCCTTCCCCGGCGCGCGCTGCTTCATGCATCCGCTCGACGCCCAGGAGCGCGGCCTGAGACGGGGCTCGGAGATCCGCATCGCCTCGCGGCGCGGCGAGATGGTCAGCCGGGTCGAGACGCGCGGCCGCAACCGGCCGCCGCGCGGCGTCGTCTTCGTGCCCTGGTTCGACGCCAGCCAGCTGATCAACAAGTGCACCCTGGACGCGACCGATCCGATCTCAAAGCAGACCGACTTCAAGAAGTGCGCCGTCAAGGTGCTCGGGGTCTAGCCAGGTTAGGCAACGGCCGAGGAGAAGAAGCATGCGAGCATTGCTCACCGCCGCCACCCTGGTGGCCTTCGTCGCCGTCGCCCTGCCGGCGGCCCTGGCCCAGCGCGACGCGCCGCGGCTGACCGGAAACGACCCCTTGCCCTCGTCGGCCTCGGTGCCCTCGCTCGCCGAGCCGGTGACCGACAGGGGCCGCCAGATGCGCAACTACCCGGAGCAGCCGCCGGTCATTCCGCACGACATCGAGGGCTACCAGCTGAGCCTGCAGACCAACACCTGCCTGACCTGCCATCGGCGCCAGTACGTCGAGGCCTCGGGGGCGCCGATGGTCTCGGTGACGCACTACCAGGACCGTGACGGGCAGATGCTCGCCGAGGTCTCCGGGCGCCGCTACTTCTGCACCCAGTGCCACGTCACGCAGAGCGGCGCCCAGCCGCTCGTCGAGAACCTCTTCATCGACATGCTCGAGTTCTCGGCGGGCCGGAAGTAGGCGATGCGCACGCTCAAGCGATACCTGTCCGCCTTCTGGCGCATCGCCTCGCGGCCCAGCGCCTACCTGCCCCTCGGGGTGCTGACGCTCGGCGGCTTCGTCTTCGGCGTGGTCTTCTGGGGCGGCTTCAACACCGTGCTCGAGGCGACCAACACCGAGGCCTTCTGCGTCACCTGCCACGAGATGTACGAGAACCCCTACCAGGAGCTGCAGCAGACGGTTCATTTCACGAACCGGACCGGCGTGCGCGCGACCTGCCCGGACTGCCACGTGCCGCACGAGTGGACGGACAAGATCGCCCGCAAGATGCAGGCCTCGAAGGAGGTCTGGGGACACATCTTCGGGACCATCTCGACCCAGGCGAAGTACCAGGATCACCGGCTGGTCATGGCCAAGCGGGAATGGAACCGGCTGAAGGCGAACGACAGCCACGAGTGCCGCAACTGCCACCGCGCCGAGGCCATGGACCTGGTCAAGCAGAACAGCCGCGCGGAGCGCATCCACCAGCAGTTCCTCTTCACCGGCGAGCGGACCTGCATCGACTGCCACAAGGGCATCGCCCACCGGCTGCCGGACATGAGCGACGTCGAGCCGGGCTGGACCGTCGAGCCCGGCCTGCAGGGCGACTCCTCGCTGTAGCCGGCCGGCGCCCGGGCCAGGCGAGCGCTCAGGCGACCGCTCAGGCGCCGACCCGCGGCGTCAGCAGCGCCCTTCCGTAGAGCAGGGCGAAGCCGCCGAAGGCGGCGATCCAGGCGGCGCCGGACAGGGCGAGCAGCGGCATCATGAGGTCGGGCAGCAGGGCCGCCGCCAGCCGCGTCGCCGCCGCCAGGGTGACGGCCAGGTAGAGCGCCGTCGTGCCGGCGCCGGCGGTCAGCGGCCGGCCGGTGTGGCCGAGGGTGGCGCGGGTCATGACCGCCAGCGTGATGCTGCCGATGGCGCCGGCGGTCAGGGCGTGGATCGCCATGCTCACGGGCACCAGCGCCGACCAGCGCGAGGCCGCCAGCAGCGCGAAGCCGACCGGCAGCCAGGCGTAGGCCAGGTGCAGGCTCCAGACCAGCGGCTCGGACAGGGTCGCCAGGCCGCGCCAGCGCGCCAGGCGCAGGGCCTGCAGCACCGCCGCGGCGAGGGCGGCCAGCGCCATGGCGTTGCTCTCGGGGAACAGCGTCCAGAAGAGGCCGGCCAGGCCCGTGGCGATCAGCGCCAGCTTGTCGAGCGGGCCGAAGGCGGCGGGCAGGGCGCTCGCGCCGCGCTTGGACAGCCAGTTGCGCGTGAAGCTGGGAATGATGCGGCCGCCGATCAGGCTGATCAGCAGCAGGATGACGGCGATGGCCAGGCGCCAGCCGAGCCCGGCGGGAAGCCCCTCCAGCAGGCCGGCCGCCTCGGCGTGCATCAGGCCGTTGGCCGCCAGCACCAGCGCCAGGGCGCCCGCCATCGGCAGGTTGCGCCAGTTGCTTCCGGCGACGATCTCGCGCAGCACGACAGCCAGCATCACGCCCAGGAAGGAGAGGTCGACCGCCGCCGCCGTCCCGACGCCGATCCAGCCCGAGGTCAGGCCGGCCAGGCGGCCGGCCAGCCAGAGCAGCGCCAGCCCGACCAGCGGCCAGCCCTGCAGCGGCATGCGGCCGGTCCAGTTCGGGATCGCGGTCAGCAGGAAGCCGGCCAGCGTCGCCGCGACGTAGCCGAACAGCATCTCGTGGACGTGCCAGGTCATGGGGTCGAGGGCGCTCGGCAGCACCAGGCTGCCCTGCAGCGCCAGCAGCCAGAGCAGCAGCGCCGCCGCCGCCCAGAGCGCGCTGCCCAGGAACAGGGGCCGGAAGCCCTCCTTGAACAGGGCCGGGCCGGCCCAGGGACGGTAGCGCGGCACGGCCTGGCGAATCGCGCTCATGCCGAAACCCCCTGCTCGGCGACTCGCTGCTCGGCGGGCTCGATGGCCGCCGCGAGGTCGCGGATCAGCACCTCGGGCTCGACGCCGTGCTCCTCCGCCGCCTCCGCGACGGTCATGAAGGGCGCCATCAGGCAGCCGGGGCAGGACATGCGGTGCCGGAGCAGGACCGGCACCGTCTGCGGCCAGCGGCGCATCATGTCGCCGACCACCATGTCGGGGAGCGCTTGGGGAAGGCCGTGGGGCATGGGGCGTGAATCCTTGGTCGAGGTTGTATCCGACAAGGTAGGGGCGCTGCGGGTGGCGCCTTTTGCTCTGGCGCAAATCCCGCAAGGTCCGGCTGCGCCCGCTCACGCTGCGCCGGCCGTCAAGGGCGGTCCAGCCGCTTTACAGTGCGGGGCACGGTTTCGAGGTCTCTCCCGCGTCGGCAGTGAGGAGTCTCGCCATCGGCGCGTTTCTTGCATGCTCTTTCTTGCCAGCGTCGCCCATGGCCCGTCCGGGGCCGCCGCCTGGCCGCCGGCTCGACCTCGCCGACGCGCGGACGGTTCGGACGGGCGAGCAGGGAGACGAGGCGATGAAGCGGGTCATCCGGCTGACGGCGGCCTTGGCCGTCCTGCTCCCCTTCGGCGGCGAGGCCGAGGCGGCCTACTGGAACCTCTTCAACTTCGAGGAGGAGACGGCCCAGCCGGCGGTCTACGCCACCTATGCGACGCTCCCGGACATGCTGACCGACAGCAACCGGACCGGCACCTTCGTTCCCGCCGGCGGCGCCGCGGCCGAGAACCTGGTCGGCAGCGGCTCGGACGGGACGAGCTACTGGAGCCTCTTCAACTTCGAGGGGGAGGCGGCCCAGCCGGCGGTCTACGTCACCTACACCGCGTTGACCGACATGCTGGGCGACAGCAACCGGGCCGGCGCTTTCGCTCCTGCCGGTGGCGCCGCGGCCGAGAACCTGGTCGGCAGCGGTTCGGACGGAACGACCTACTGGAGCCTCTTTAATTTCGAGGAAGAGGCAGCCCAGCCCGCGGTCTACGTCACCTACGCGACGCTCCTCGACATGCTGACCGACGATAACCGGACCGGCACCTTCGCTCCCGCCGGCGGCGCCGCGGCCGAGAACCTGGTCGGCAGCGGCTCGGACGGGACGAGCTACTGGAGCCTCTTCAACTTCGAGGGGGAAACGCTTCAGCCGGCGGTCTACGTCACCTACGCGACGCTGTCCGACATGCTGGGCGACAGCAACCGGACCGGCAGCTTTGTCCCGAGCGTGACCGGCGCCTCGGCCGCGAACGTGGTCGGCAGCGGCGCCTCGATCCTGCCGCCCGCCACGCCGGTCGCCGAGCCGGCGACCCTGGCCATGCTCGGCGCCGGTCTTGGAGGCTTGGCGCTCGGGCTGCGCCGGCGGCGCGCCGGTGGCGCCGCTGCCGTCACCCGCTAGCTCGCTGGGAAAGCCGGTTTAGGTAAGACGGCCCTCGCCGACCTTCACGCCTGCTCCGCGATCTCCACCAGCTTGTGCGGCTTGCGGATCACCAGGTGGCTGCTCCGCCGCGATTCCACGATGCCCTGCTGGTCCCAGGCGGAGAGCGTGCGGCTGACCGTGTGGAGGGTCGTCGCGGTCATCTCGGCCAGGTCCTGGCGGGAGACGGGGAAGGGGATCTCGACGCCGCCGCCCTCGCTGCGCCGGCCCGACTGGTGGGCGATGCGCATCAGGGTCGAGGCGATGCGCCGCTCGACCCGCTGGGTCGCGACCTCCTGGAGGCGTGCCTGCAGCTCCTCCAGGCGGCCGCCGATGACCCCGATGGCGTTGAGCGCGATCTTCGGGAAGCGCTCCATCAGGTCGGCCAGGCGCGGCGCGCTCCAGGACAGCACCAGGCAGTCCTCCAGCGCCACCGGCGTCGCCGGGAAGGGCACGCGCCGCAGCACCGCGACGGTGCCGATCAGGTCGCCCGGGCCCATGTAGCGCAGCACGACGTTCTGGCCGTCGGGCGTGGTCTGGTCGAGGCGGATCCGGCCCCAGCCGAGCACGTAGCCGTGAATCGCCTCCTCGCCCTGCTGGAACAGGGTCTCCTCCTTCTTGAGCGGCACCTCGTGCGCCTCGCGCGCCACGGTCCCGAGCTGCTCGTCGTCCAGGCCCGCGAAGAAGGGCACGCGCTGCAGCACGCTGATGCGGGCGGGAGTTTCCATGCTTATTCAACAGCCTCCGTCGTGTCTCGCCCCGGCGTCGGGCTCAATCGCGCCGCAATTGCTGCAGCGCAAATAGAACCCGGCCGAAGCCACTAGATATCTCCTTGTCGAATACGGACGACCCCCCGCGTCAAGGAGAAGCGAGATGACCAATCTCAAGCACACCCTGGTCGGTACGGTCAGCGCCCTGGCGCTGGTCGCCGGCCTGGGCCTTGGCGCCGACGCCACGAAAGCCGAACAGGCCCAGGACGCCGACGCCGGAGCCACCCTCGCCAACATCGTGCGCAACCCCGCCGACCTGCCCGGCCCGATCGCCCGCAGCGAGCCCGCCGTCGTCAAGGTCGCGCTCGAGACGGTCGAGCTGGAAGGCGCCCTGGCCGACGGCACCAGCTTCCGCTACTGGACCTTCAACCGCAAGGTGCCCGGGCCCTTCGTCCGGGTGCGGGTCGGCGACACCATCGAGGTCACGCTGACCAACGCCGAGGACAGCATGATGCTGCACTCGGTCGACTTCCACGCCGTGACCGGCCCGGGCGGCGGCGCCGTGGCGACCCAGACCATGCCGGGCGAGACCACCGCCTTCACCTTCAAGGCGCTCAACCCCGGCATCTACGTCTACCACTGCGCCACGCCGATGGTCGCCGACCACATCCAGGCCGGCATGTACGGCCTGATCCTGGTCGAGCCCGAGGAGGGGCTGCCGGCGGTCGACCGCGAGCTCTACGTCATGCAGGGCGAGATCTATACCGAGCAGCCCTTCGGCCAGCGCGGCGAGGCGGTGACGGACTACGAGAAGCTGCTCGACGAGAAGCCCGAGTACTACGTCTTCAACGGCGCCGCGGGCGGCCTGACCGGGCTCGACGCGATGCAGGCCAACGTCGGCGAGACCGTGCGCATCTACTTCGGCGTCGGCGGCCCGAACAAGACCTCGAGCTTCCACGTCATCGGCGAGGTCCTCGACAAGGTCTACGACTACGGCTCCCTGACCACCGCGGCGACGACCGACGTGCAGACCGTCAGCGTCGCCCCCGGCGGCGCCACGGTCGCCGAGCTGACCTTCGAGGTGCCGGGCCGCTACCTGCTCGTCGACCATGCGCTGTCCCGCCTCGAGCGCGGCCTGGTCGCCCAGATCGCGGTCGAGGGTCCCGACAACCCGGCGGTCTTCGACACCCTCGGTGCCGAGCTGGACCTGGCCGGCCACTGACCCCGCAAGCCGGCGGCCCCCGCGGCCGCCCCCTTCCAACCATCCCCTTCCGGTCGCACCCTCGGGCGCGGCCGGGTCCCACCCGAAAAGCTGGAGTACCCGAGATGTTTGCAAAGTTTGCCCCCGCCGTCGCCGCGACCGCCCTCCTGCTCGGCCTGACCGCCGGCACGGGCGCCGCCTTCGCAGCCGACCACGAAGTCCAGATGCTGAACCGCGGCGAGGCCGGGATGATGGTCTTCGAGCCGGCCTACCTCGAGGTTGCCCCCGGCGACACCGTGACCTTCGTGCCGACCGACGCCAGCCACAACGCCGAGACCATCGACGGCATGTTGCCCGCGGGCGCCGAGGCCTTCGTCGGCAAGATGAACAAGGCGGTCACTGTCACCTTCGAGACCGAGGGCGTCTACGGCTACAAGTGCAAGCCGCACCTGCCGATGGGCATGGTCGGCGTGGTCGTGGTCGGCGATCCCGCCGCCAACCTGGCCGAGGCCGGCGAGGCCAAGCTGCCGGGCAAGGCCAAGAAGGTCATGGCCGCGCTGCTCGGCGAGGCCGAGCAGCGGGTCGCCCAGGCCCAGTAGGCCCGGCTGCCCTTCCAAGCGACGTTCCGCAGCGGGCGTCCGGCGATCGTGATCGCCGGGCGCCCTGGGACGTTCCGCAACGGGCGTCCGGCGATCGTGATCGCCGGGCGCCCGTCCTGCGTTCGGCGCCCTCCGGTCAGTCGCCGAAGCGCGAGCCGGCGCCGTTGAAGGTCCGGCTCATGTAGTCCAGGAAGGCACGGGCCGGCGGCGCCAGGCGCGCGTCGCGGCGCCAGGCGACGCCGGCGTCCATCGAGGGCACGCGGTCCTCGAGGCTGCGCGTCTCGATGCGCTGGCCCTCCAGGGACCAGGGGCGGTAGACCATGTCCGAGAGGATGGTCACGCCCATGCCGGCGGCGACCATGGAGCGCACGGCCTCGACCGAGGAGGTGCGGAACACCTCCCTCGGCCGGTGCCGGGTCTGGTCCCAGTAGCGCTCCGCGGTGGTGGCCGCCTCGTCGACGGTCAGCATGATGTAGGGCTCGCGCGCGACCTGCTCGAGCGTGATGTGCTCGGCGCGCAGCAGCGGGTGCTCGAGCGACAGCCAGAGGTGGCGGCGCGAGCGGATCAGCGTCTCCGAGACCAGCGCCTCCAGGTTCTCCAGGTTCGAGGTCAGCAGCACCGCGAGGTCGAGCTCGCCGGCGATCAGCGCCCGCTCGATCTCGGCGCGCGGCGCCTCGCTCAGCACCAGCTCGACCTCGGGGAAGCTGCGCTGGAAGCGGTTCAGGTGGGAGGGCAGGAAATAGCCGGCCACGGTGTAGGTGACGCCGAGCTTGAGGCTGCCGGCGACGTCGCTGCGCGCGTCCTGGGAGGCGCGCGCCGCCTCGTCGACCGCGGTCAGGATGTTGCGCGCGTGCTGCAGGAAGCGGTGGCCCTGGTGGCTCAGCGAGACGCCGTTGGAGTGCCGCTCGAAGAGGCGCGCCTGCAGCCCGGCCTCGAGCTGCTTGATCGCCGCGGTCACCGCCGACTGCGAGACGTTGAGCTCGACCGCGGCCTGGGACACCTGCCCGGTGTCGGCGGCGGCGACGAAGTAGCGGATCTGCTTCAGCGAGAAGGCCATGGCGTCCGTTCCCGTCCGGTGACGTCTGGTTCGAGGGGGCGCGCATCCCTAGACTGCGGGCTTGTCGGTCGCGGCTGCCGGCGCCGACCGTCCGGAAGGGAGCCATCGTGGAGAGTGGGACCGAGGCAGCGGGGCAGGAGCGGCATCACGGCTTCTGCGCGCTCTGCCGTTCGCGCTGCGGCTGCATCAACGTCGTCGAGGACGGCCGGCTGGTCGCCGTCGAGCCCGACCCCGGCCACCCGACGGGCGAGCACCTCTGCGCCAAGGGCCGGGCGGCGCCGGAGCTGGTGCACCATCCCGACCGCCTGACCCGGCCGCTGCGCCGGACCAATCCCAAGGGCGCGGCCGACCCCGGCTGGCAGGAGATCGGCTGGGACGAGGCGCTCGGGGAGGTCGCGCGGCGCATGACCGCAATCGCCGCCGAGTCCGGCCCGGAGGCGGTGGCCTTCGCGATCACCACGCCGAGCGGCACCGCCATGTCGGACCACATCGACTGGGTCGAGCGGCTGGTCCGCGCCTTCGGCGCCAGCAACACGATCTACGCCACCGAGCTCTGCAACTGGCACAAGGACCATGCCCCGGTCTTCACCTTCGGCGAGGGCATCGGCGTGCCGGACTTCGAGCAGGCCGGCTGCCTGCTGATGTGGGGCCACAATCCGAGCACCGCCTGGCTGACCCATGCCCAGCGCCTGAACGCGGCGCGGGCGCGCGGGGCCAAGGTGATCGTCGTCGATCCGCGGCGCGCCGGCCCGGCGGTCAAGGCCGACCTCTGGCTGGCGCCCCATCCGGGCACCGACGGGGCGCTCGCCCTCGGCCTCGCCAACCGGCTGCTCGAGAGCGGGTGCTTCGACCGCGGCTTCCTCGAGGACTGGAGCAACGGCCCCTTCCTGGTGCGCGAGGACGACGGCCGCTTCCTGCGCCGCGGCGACAGCTATCTCTGCTGGGACGCGGAGCGGGGCCAGGCGGTCGCTCTGGAGGGGCGGCTGCCCTCGGCGCTCGGCGTGACGCCGGCCCTGGAGGGGCCGGTGACGGTCGAGGGCGTCGCCTGCCGGCCCGCCTTCGAGCATTACCGGCGGCTCTGCGCCGACTGGACGCCGGCCCGCACCGAGGCGGTCACCGGCGTGCCGGCCGCCCAGGTCGAGGCCGCGGCCGACCTGCTCTGGGAGGCGCGGCCGGCCGGCTACTACGCCTGGACCGGCGTCGGACAGCACGACAACGCGACCCAGACGGCGCGCGCCATGACGCTGCTCTACGCCCTGCTCGGCAGCTACGACGCGCCGGGCGGCAACCTGCAGCTGCCGGCGGTGCCGGCACCCGCGGTCGCCGGCAAGGACCTGGTCACGGAGCGCCAGCGGGCGCGGACGCTGGGTCTCGCCGAACGGCCGCTGGGGCCGGCGGCCGACGGCTGGGTCACGGCCGCCGACTTCTGCCGGGCGGTCGAGACCGGCGCGCCCTACCGGCCGCGCGCGCTCGTCGCCTTCGGCTCCAACCTGATGATCTCGCAGCCCGACCCGGTGCGCCTGCGCGCGGCCCTGCTGGCCCTCGAGTTCCACGTCCACACCGAGCTGTTCATGACGCCGACGGCGGAGCTCGCCGACCTCGTGCTGCCGGTCACCTCGGCCTGGGAGCACGAGGGGCTGCGGCTCGGCTTCGGGCGGCTGGTCGAGGGCGCCGAGCGGGTGCAGCTGCGCCGGCCGGTCGTAGCGCCGCCGGGTGAGGCGCGTTCCGATAGCGCGATCGCCTTCGAGCTGGCGGCGCGGCTCGGCCTCGAGAACCGCTTCTTCGGCGGCGATCCGGAGGCCGGCCTGCGCCACCGCCTCTCGGCCCTGGGCCTGACGCCCGAGGCCCTGCGCGCCCGGCCCGAGGGCATCGAGGTGGCACTCGACCAGCGCTACCGCAAGTACGCCGAGCCGCTCGGCGAGCGCCCGCGCGGCTTCGCCACCGAGACCGGCCGGGTCGAGATCTACTCCGAGTTGCTGCGGCGCCACGGCTACGACGCCGTCCCGGCCTTCGTCGCCTCGCGCGCCGCGCCGCGGACGGCCGAGGGCGAGGGCGCGGAGGAGGCCGACGCCTGGCCGCTGCTGCTGTCCTGCGCGAAGCTGCCGCAGTACTGCCACAGCCAGCACCGCAACCTGCCGAGCCTGCGCCGCGTCGCACCGGTGCCGCGCGCGGAGCTCAATCCGCAGACAGCGGCGGCCCACGGCATCGCCAAGGACGCCTGGCTGTGGATCGAGACCCCGGCGGCGCGCATCCGCCTGCGCGCCAGCTTCAACCCGCAGCTCCGGCCCGGCCTGGTCGTTGCGCAGTACGGCTGGTGGCTCAGCCAGGAGGGCGCGGAGGTGACCCGCCATCCGGCCTTCGGCGCCGGCAGCGTCAACTACAACGCGCTGCTCGCCGATCCGCCCTGCGACCCGATCTCCGGTGCGCCCAACCTGCGCAGCCAGGCCTGCCGCATCGCGCCCGCCGCCTGACTCAGGCGGACGCGGCGGCGAGGCAGCGGGCGAGCTCATGGGCAAGCGATATCAGTTTTCCTAATATCAGTCTCCATCATTTCCTATTTCACAATACCCCTCGCAACCGCAACGATAAGCCTCGGCAGCGAAGCAACAAGAACGACGCTGCGGGGGCTTTTCACGGGACGGCCGGCGCCGATGCCGGCCGGTGAACAGGGAGATGCGAGATGACAGCTTTCGCGATGACGAGAGGGCGCGGCCTTGCGCTCGTGACCACGCTGGCGGCCGGGGCCGGCTTCGCCGGCGGCGCGCTCGCCGAGGACTGGTACCCCTATTCGGTCGAGGTCTGGGACCCGCCCTTCGACATGGCGAGCCCGCGCACGACGGTCGACTACGAGCCGCTCGACAAGGCCTCCAAGGCCTGGGAGATCTGCGTCTCCTTCCCGCACATGAAGGACGCCTACTGGCTGGCCGTCGACTACGGCGTCGCCGAGGAGGCCAAGCGTCTGGGCGTCGGCATGACGCTCGCCGACGCCGGCGGCTACACCGAGCTCAACACCCAGATCTCGCAGATCGAGGACTGCGTCGAGGCCGGCGCCGACGCCGTGATCATCGGTGCGATCTCCTACGACGGCCTCAACAACCTGGTCTCGCAAGTGCGCGGCAAGGGCATCCCCGTGATCGACGTGATCAACGGAATCTCCTCGCCGGAGCTCTCGGCCAAGTCGCTGGTCTCCTTCGGCGAGATGGGCGCCAAGGCGGGCGAGTACGTCGCCGGCCTGCATCCGGCCGGCAGCGACCCGGTGAAGGTCGCCTGGTTCCCGGGCCCGGCCGGCGCCGGCTGGGTCGAGGCCGGCAACACCGGCTTCCTGGGCGCCATCGAGGGCAGCGCCGTCGAGGTCGTCGACACCAAATACGGCGACACCGGCAAGGAGGTGCAATCGAAGCTGGTCGAGGACACCCTGGAGGCCTATCCGGACCTCGACTACATCGTCGGCACGGCGGTGACCGCCGAGGCGGCGGTGCCGGTGCTGCGCTCGCGCGGCCTGTCCGACCAGATCAAGGTCGTCTCCTATTACTTCACGCCGGGCGTCTTCCAGGGCATCAAGCGCGGCCAGATCCTGGCGGCCCCGACCGACTCGACGGTGATTCAGGGCCGCATCGCCGTCGACCAGGCGGTGCGCATCCTCGAGGGCAAGGACTACGTCAAGCACGCGGGTCCCGCGCTCTACGTGATCACCGAGGAGAACATCGACTCCTTCGACCAGGCCGCGGCCCTGGCGCCGGACGGCTTCAGGCCGGTGTTCCGGGTCGGCGAGTAGTCGCTCTAGAACCGGCGGACTCTCGCTCGACCATGAGCCTGCAGACCGACCAGGAGGGCGGCCCGGGCGACCGGGCCGCCCGCCCGCCGGAGCCGGCGCCCGGCGAGCCGCTCCTGCTCGAGGTGAGGGGCGTCAGCCGGCGCTTTCCCGGCGTGCTGGCGCTCGACCGCGTCGACTTTGCGCTGCGGGCCGGCGAGGTCCACGTGCTGTTCGGCGAGAACGGCGCCGGCAAGTCGACCCTGATCTCGCTGCTCGCCGGCGCGCTCAAGCCGAGCGACGGCGAGATCCGCTTCCGCGGCGAGCCGGTCGAGCTCGGCTCGGTCCATCACGCCCGCGGCCTCGGCATCTCGGCGGTCTTCCAGGAGTTCTCCCTGGTGCCGCAGATGACCGTCGAGGAGAACCTCTTCCTCGGTGCCGAGAACACCCGCTTCGGGCTGCTCGACCGCGCCGCCCTGCATGCGCGCGCCGAGGAGATCCTGAAGCGGCTCGGCTTTCCGCTGCGTCCGCGCGACCGGGTCCTGCACCTGACCCGCGCCGAGCAGCAGATGGTCGAGATCGCCAAGGCCTTCCGCTCCGAGCTTTCGGTGCTGATCCTCGACGAGCCGACGGCCTCCTTGACCGAGCGCGAGACGGCGCAGCTGTTCGAGCTGATCGCGCAGATCAAGGCCGAGGGCGTCGGCGTCATCTACATCACGCACCGGCTCAGCGAGATCCGCCGCATCGGCGACCGCATCACCGTGCTGCGCGACGGTCGCTACGTCGACACGGTCGACGCCCAGACGACCTCGGAAGAGGACCTGGTCCGCCTGATGACCGGGCGCGTCTTCGAGGAGCTCTTCCCGAAGGTCGCCTTCCGCCCCGGCGTCGAGCTACTCTCGGTCGAGGGGCTGACGACGGCGAGCGGCAGCCTGCGCGACGCCTCCCTGTCGGTGCGCGCCGGCGAGATCGTCGGCCTTGCCGGCCTGGTCGGCTCCGGCAAGTCCGAGATCGCCCGCGCCTGCTTCGGCCTGGAGAAGATCGTCGGCGGCACGGTCCGCCTGAAGGGCGAGACGGTGACCGGCCTCGGCCCCCGCCAGATGCTCAGGCGCGGCTTCTTCTACGTGCCGCCGGACCGGCGCGAGGAGGGCCTGGTGATGATGCGCTCGGTGCGCGAGAACGTCGGGCTGGCGTCGCTCGGCCTGGCGCCCTTCAGCCGCGGCCCGCTGCTCGACCGCACCGGCGAGCGCGACCGGGTGCGCGAGCTCGCCGAGCAGCTCAACCTGCAGCCGCCGCACATCGAGCGCGTCGCCGGCGCCTTCTCGGGCGGCAACCAGCAGAAGGTCATGCTGGCCAAGTGCCTGACCCGCCCGGCCCAGGTCTTCGCCTTCGACGAGCCCACGGTCGGCGTCGACGTCGGCACGCGCGTCGCGATTTACGAGTTCATCCGCGACCTCTGCGAGGCCGGTGCCGGGATCCTGCTGATCTCCTCGGACCTGCCGGAGGTGCTGCACCTCAGCCACCGCGCCTACGTCTTCTACCGCGGCCGGGTGCAGGCCGAGCTGGCCGGCGAGGAGATCACCGAGGAGGCCGTGCTCGGCCACTTCTTCGAAAGGGACGCCGCCTGATGGCAGGAGGGGATTCGACGGAAAGGGAGGAGGCGCCGCGCCGCGACCCGATGCTGTGGCTGAAGCGGCTGTTCGTGCGCCTCGGCGTGCTGCCCTTCCTGCTGATCGTCGCGGTCGTCGTCTTCACGCTGATGTCGGACAACTTCCTGACCGGCCGCAACCTGATGAACGTGGTGCGGCAGTCGGTCTATCTCACCATCGTCTCGCTGGGCCAGATGTTCGCGCTGCTGACCGGCGGCTTCGACCTGTCGGTCGGCACGGTGCTGGCGCTCTCCTCCGTGGTCGGCGCCATGACCATGGCGACGGTCTACGGGGCGATGCCCGAGGCGCCGGCGCTGGCGATCGCGGCCGGGGTCCTGGCCGGCGTCCTGGCCGGCACGGCGATCGGCGTCGCCAACGGCATCGGCGTCGCGCTGTTCAACGTCTCGCCCTTCATCATGACCCTGGGCATGGCCTCGGTCGGCTTCGGCATCGCCCTGTTCCTGACCGGCGGCGTGCCGGTCTACGGCATGCCGGTGGCCTTCGGCGACGTCTTCGGCTTCGGCACCTGGTTCGGCATCGCGGTGCCGATCTACGTGACCGCGGCGCTGATCCTGCTGGTCTACCTGCTGGTCGCCTGGACGCCCTTCGGCCGCTGGCTCTACGCCGTCGGCGGAAACATCAAGGCTGCGCGCCTCTCCGGCATCGGCACCCGCACGGTGCTGTTCCTGACCTACGTCGTCGCCGCCCTGCTGGCGGCCGTCGGCGGCATGCTGCTGACCGCGCGCCTGGACACCGGGGAGGCCAACATCGGCGCTTCCATGCCCCTGGAATCGATCGCCGCCTGCGTCATCGCCGGCGTCTCGCTGCGCGGCGGCGTCGGCCGGGTCGAGAACGTCGTGCTCGGCGCGCTGTTCATCGGACTGGTGCAGAACGGCATGAACCTGGCGCGCATCGAATCCTATCTGCAGACCGTGGTGCTGGGCGCGCTGCTGATTCTGGCTGTGGTCGCCGACCAGATCCGGCTGCGCTACATCGCCGACCTGAAAGACTGACGGCAAACAAGGGCCGCCGTCGCCTGGCGGCAGAGCGGCCCCGCCAAAGGAGGAAACGAGATGCCGACGATGATCAACTGCGACATGGGCGAGAGCTTCGGGCTCTACCGCATGGGCGACGACGAGGGGATGATGCCGCTGATCACGGCCGCCAACGTCGCCTGCGGCTTCCACGCCTCCGACTTCAACCACATGCGCAAGACCGTGCGCCTGGCCAGGCAGCACGGCGTCAGGGTCGGCGCCCACCCCTCGCTGCCCGACCTGCAGGGCTTCGGCCGGCGCGAGATGAAGATCGAGCGCGAGGAGCTGGCGAACTGCCTGATCTACCAGGTCGGCGCGCTCAAGGGCTTCCTCGAGGCCGAGGGCATGACGCTGAACCACATCAAGCCGCACGGCGCGCTCTACGGCATGGCGGCGCGTCTGGAGCCGATCGCCCAGGCGGTCGCCGACGTCGCCGACATCTTCCGCGTGCCGCTCTACGGTATGGTCAATTGCCTGCACGAGGAGGTCTACAAGGCGCGCGGCCACCAGTTCGTCGGCGAGTACTACGCCGACCTGGAGTACGCCGACGACGGCGGCCTGCTGATCACCCGCGAGCACGAGGCGGTCGATCCCGAGCGCGCCGCCCAGCGCAGCTTGACCGCGATCAAGGAGGGCACCACGACCTCGGTCGGCGGCAAGACCGTGCGGGTCGGCAGCGACACCATCTGCGTGCACTCCGACACACCCAACGCCGTCGCCGTCGCGGCGCGAGTCCGCGAGACCGTGAAGCCCTACCTCGCCGCCGCCTGAGCGCCCGCGACCGCCGCACGCCCGCAAGACAGAACCAGCAGGAGGCAGACCATGGCCGACCAGATCATCTCGCCGCTCCCCGGCACTTTCTACCGGCGCCCGGCGCCCGACCAGCCGCCCTACAAGGAGGTCGGGGACAGCGTCGCCAAGGGCGACGTGGTCGGCCTGGTCGAGGTCATGAAGTCGTTCCACGAGGTCAAGTCGACGGTCGAGGGGCGGATCGCCGAGTTCCTCGTCGAGAACGAGGGGCCGGTCCAGGCCGGCCAGCGGCTCGCCACGCTCGAGGGCTGAGCCGCCGATGGCCATCGCCACCCTGCTGATCGCCAACCGCGGCGAGATCGCCGTCCGGATCGTGCGGGCGGCGCGCGAGCTGGGCATCCGCACGGTGCAGGCGCACAGCGCCGCCGACGCCGACTCGCTGGCGGTGCAGCTGGCCGACGCCGCCATCGAGATCGGGCCGGCGCCGGCCTCCAAGTCCTATCTCGACATCGGCGCGATCCTGGCGGCCGCGCGCGAGGCCGGCGCCGACGCGATCCACCCGGGCTACGGCTTCCTGGCCGAGAACGCCGCCTTCGCCGCGGCGGTCGAGGAGGCCGGCATCGTCTTCGTCGGGCCGAGCGCGGCGACGATCCGCCGGATGGGCGACAAGGTCGCGGCCCGCGAGGCGGCGATGGAGGCCGGGGTGCCGGTGGTGCCGGGCAGCCGCGGCCGGCTGGAGAGCGTCGAGGCGGCGCGCGGGATCCTGGCGGAAACCGGCTACCCGGTGCTGATCAAGGCCGCCGCCGGCGGCGGCGGCCGCGGCATCCGCATCGCCCACGACGAGCACGAGTTCGACAGGCTGTTCCACCAGGCCGGCGCCGAGGCCAAGGCCGCCTTCGGCGACGGCGGGCTCTACGTCGAGAAGGCGATTCCCCGGGCGCGCCACGTCGAGGTCCAGCTGCTCGGCGACGGCGAGCGGGTCGTGCACTGCTTCGAGCGCGAGTGCTCGCTGCAGCGCCGGCGCCAGAAGGTCTGGGAGGAGGCGCCGGCGATCGGCCTCGATCCGGCGGTCCGCGAACAGCTCTGCGCCGCCGCCGTGCGCCTGGCCGAGGCGGTCCGCTACCGCGGCGCCGGCACCGTCGAGTTCCTCTACGACGAGGACGGCGGGGACTTCTTCTTCATCGAGATGAACACGCGCATCCAGGTCGAGCATCCCGTGACCGAGTGCGTCACCGGCATCGACCTGATCGCCGAAATGCTGGCCATCGCCGGAGGCGCGCCGCTGTCGCTGCGCCAGGAGCAGATCGCGCTGTCGGGCCACGCCATCGAGGTGCGTATCAACGCCGAGGACCCGGCCAACGGCTTCATGCCCTTCCCCGGCCTCGTCTCGGACCTGCGCGTGCCCGGCGGGCCGGGCGTGCGCTTCGACAGCCTGCTCTACCCGGGCTACGCGATCCCGCCCTTCTACGACTCGCTGCTCGGCAAGCTGATCGTCTGGGCAGAGGACCGGCCGCGCGCGCTGGCCCGGCTCAGCCGGGCGCTCGGCGAGCTGCGGATCGAGGGCGTCAAGACCACGGCGCCGCTGCACCTGGCGCTCGCCGCCGACCCCGAGGTGCGGGCGGCGCGCTACCATACGCGCTGGCTCGAGGGCTGGCTGGAGACGAACGCGACCAAGTTGGGATCAGAAGAGGAGGGCGCCGGCTGATGAGAGAAGCACGCTACACCTTCGGCGGCGACGAGCACGTCTTCGTCGAGGTCGACGAGGAGATGTCGCTGGAGGCCTTCTTCAAGAGCCTCGCCATTACCGACGCGGTGCGCGAGTCGGGCATCAAGGGCGTCACCGAGATCTGTCCGGCGAACGCCTCCTTCCAGATCAAGTTCGACCCGGACGTGATCCGGCCAGACGACATGGTCGCCGAGCTGAAGAAGCTGGAGGCCGAGGCGGCGCGGCACGAGCCGAGCCTGGAGACCCGGGTCATCGAGGTGCCGGTCTTCTACCAGGACCCCTGGACCCACGAGACCCTGATGCGCTTCCGCGAGCGCCACCAGGACCCGAGCGGCACCGACCTGGACTACGCCGCCCGGATCAACGGCTTCGAATCGGTCGAGGCCTTCATCGCCGCGCATTCCGGCTCGCCCTGGTTCGTCTCCATGGTCGGCTTCGTCTCGGGGCTGCCGTTCCTCTACCAGACGGTCGAGCGCAAGCGGCAGATCCAGGTGCCGAAGTACCTCAGGCCGCGCACCGACACGCCGAAGCTGACGGTCGGCTACGGCGGCTGCTTCTCCTGCATCTACTCGGTGCGCGGCGCCGGCGGCTACCAGATGTTCGGGATCACGCCGATGCCGATCTTCGACCCGCAGCAGAAGCTCAACTACCTGCGCGACTTCATGGTCTTCTTCCGGCCCGGCGACCTGGTCAAGTTCCAGCCGATCGACAGGGACGGCTACGATGCCGCCCTCGAGGAGGTCGCCGCCGACCGCTTCGTGCCCAAGATCCGCAAGATCACCTTCGCGCTCGACGCCTTCAACCGCGACATCGAGGGCTACAACCGCAAGATCGAGGAGGTCCTCCATGCCAACTAAGGTCATCGCCGGCGGCCTCGCCACGACGATCCAGGACCTCGGCCGGCCGGGCTACTACCACCTCGGCATCCCGATCTCCGGCGCGATGGACCGCTACGCCCTGCGCGCCGCCAACCGGCTGGTCGGCAACGACGAGGGCGCGGCCGCCCTGGAGGCCGTCTTCATCGGCCCGGAGCTGGAGTTCACCGAGGACGCGCTGGTCGCCGTCACGGGGGCGGAGATGACGCCCCGGGTCGACGGCGAGGAGCAGGCGCCCTGGACCGCCTTCCCGGTCGCGGCCGGGCAGGTCCTCAGCTTCGACTTCCTGAAGAGCGGCGCGCGCGCCTATATCGCGATCTCGGGCGGCATCGACGTGCCGCTGGCGCTCGGCAGCCGCTCGACCTACGCGATCGGCGCGCTCGGCGGCTACGAGGGTCGCGCGATCCAGGCCGGCGACCTGCTGCCGCTCGGCGCGGCGGCCGGCGCCAAGGCCGGGCGCGCGCTGCCCGAGGCGCTGCGGCGCAAGCTTGGCGCCCCGGTCGAGCTGCGCGTGCTGCCGGGGCTCTACTGGCATCGCCTGGTCGAGGCCTCGCAGAAGAGCTTCTTCGACGACACCTGGAAGGTGGCGCCGGAGTGCGACCGCATGGGCTACCGCTTCCGCGACGGCCAGTCGCTGGACTTCGTCGAGCGCGAGCCGCCCTTCGGCGCCGGCTCCGACCCCTCCAACATCACCGACGCCTGCTACCCCTACGGCTCGGTGCAGGTACCGGGCGGCACCGAGCCGATCGTGCTGCACCGCGACGCGGTCTCGGGCGGCGGATACTTCATGCTCGGCACGGTGATCTCGGCCGACATGGACCTGATCGGCCAGATGCAGCCGCACACCCCGACGCGCTTCGTGAAGGTCGACATGGACCAGGCCCTGGCGGCCCGCCACGAGCGCCAGGCGCTGGTCGAGAAGATGCGCGCGGCCCTGGGCTAGGGCCACGCCGGATCGCGCTTCCCTCATGCCGTCATCCCCGCGAAGGCGGGGATCCATTGGGAAAGGCGGCATGTGCGGACGCTTCCTATGGATCCCCGCCTTCGCGGGGATGACGATGAGAGAACAGTCAAGGAGGCTCCTCGTGAGCGACAACACCACTACTCCCACCACCCTCGCCGGGGCCCTGTGGCCGGCGCGTGCCGACAACCGCCTGCTGCGCGGCCTGCTGCTGGCCGTTCTCGGCAGCGCCCTGCTGACGATCTCGGCCAAGATCCAGGTGCCCTTCTGGCCGGTGCCCATGACCCTGCAGACCGGCGTCGTGCTGCTGCTCGGCGCCGCTCTCGGCTGGCGCCTGGCCGCGGCCACCGTGCTGCTCTACCTCGCCCAGGGCGCCCTCGGCCTGCCGGTCTTCGCCGCCGGCGGGGGTGCCGCCTACCTGCTGGGACCGACCGGCGGCTACCTCGCCGGCTTCCTGGTCGCGGCCGTCGCGGTCGGCTGGCTGGTCGAGCGCGGCTGGAGCCGCAGCCTGGCGAGCAGCGCCCTGGCGATGCTGCTCGGCGACCTCCTGATCTTCGCCTGCGGCCTCGCCTGGCTGTCCGCCCTGGTCGGCTTCGAGGCGGCCGTCGCGGCCGGCCTGCTGCCCTTCCTCGCCGGCGAGGCGGTCAAGGTCGCGCTCGCCGCGGCCCTGCTGCCGGCCGCCTGGAAGCTGCTGAAGCGGCGCTGACGAGAAAAGGCCGGGCGCGGCGAGAACGCCGGCCCGGCCAGGGGGAGGGAGCCCGGGAGAACTCCTACAGCGTCCGGGCGACCGCCTCGACGGCGCCCTTGGCCGCCTCGACCACGGTGTCGGCCTCTTCGCGGGTCAGGCAGAGCGGCGGCGCGAAGCCCAGGATGTCGCCGTGCGGCATGGCGCGGGCGATGACGCCGCGCTCCAGGGTCGCCGCGGCGACCTTCGGGCCGACCTTGAGCGCCGGGTCGAAGAGCGTGCGGCTGTCCTTGTCGCGGGCGAACTCGACCGCCGCCAGCAGGCCGTCGCCACGGACCTCGCCGACGATCGGGTGGCTGGACAAGGCCTCCGAAAGCGACTTGCGGAAATAGGCGCCGACGCTGCCGGCGTTGTCGACCAGCCCCAGCTTGTCGATCAGCTGCAGGTTGGCGACGCCGGCGGCGGCGCACAGCGGGTGGGCCGAGTAGGTCCAGCCGTGGCCGATCGGGCCCAGCTGGTCGGAGCCCTGCTCCAGCACCTTCCACAGCTTCTCGCTGACGATCACCCCGGACAGCGGCGCGTAGGCGCTGGTCAGGCCCTTGGCGATGGTGATCAGGTCCGGCTCCATGCCGTAGTGGAGGCTGCCGAACATCGTGCCCAGGCGGCCGAAGCCGGTGACCACCTCGTCGGCGATCAGCAGGATGTCGTGCTTCCTCAGCACCGCCTGGATCTTCTGCCAGTAGGTCCGCGGCGGCGGCACGATGCCGCCGGTGCCGAGGATCGGCTCGCCGATGAAGGCGGCGATGGTGTCGGCGCCCTCTGCCTCGATCAGCGCCTCCAGGCGCTCGGCGCAGCGGGTCGCGAAGGCCTCCTCGTCGAGGCTGGGGTCGTCGCAGCGGAAGTGGTAGGGCGCCTCGGTGTGCAGGATCGGCGCGCGCGGCAGGTCGAAGGCATTATGGAACAGCTCGAGGCCGGTGAGGCTGCCGGTCATGATCCCGGAGCCGTGGTAGCCGCGCCAGCGCGAGATGATCTTCTTCTTCTCGGGCCGGCCGAGGATGTTGTTGATGTACCAGACCAGCTTGATCTGGGTCTCGTTGGCGTCGGAACCGGACAGGCCGAAGTAGACGTGGCTCATGTTCTCGGGCGCGCGCTCGATGATCATGCGCGCCAACGCGATCGAGGCCTCCGTCCCGTGGCCGGCGTAGGAGTGGTAGTAGGCCAGCTCCCGGGCCTGCTCGGCGATCGCCTCGGCGATCTCCTGGCGCCCGTAGCCGACGTTGACGCAGTAGAGCCCGGCGAAGGCGTCGAGGCTGCGCTTGCCGTCGCGGTCGACGATGTAGACGCCTTCGCCGCCGGTGACGATCCGGTTCGGCGACTCGCCGCGGGCATGGGCGCCCATCGCGGTCGAGGGATGGAAGAAGTGGTCGCGGTCCCAGGCGTCGAGGGTATCGCGGTTCTGCAGCATGACTTGGCTCCCGTTGGTGGTTTCGCCCTCACTCTCCCACGCTTCGCGTGGGCCCCTCCCTTTCCCCCGAGGGGCGAGGGAGGACCGGTGCCCGATGAAAGCCCTCGCCCCTCGGGGGAGAGGGCGCCGAGCGCGAGCGAGGCGGGTGAGGGGCGGATTTTCGCGGACGCGTCGGTGCTAGCCGACCTCCTCGCAGACGTACTTCAGCTCGGTGAAGGCCTCGATGCCGGCGCGGCCGCCCTCGCGGGCCAGGCCCGACTGCTTGACGCCGCCGAAGGGCACCGGCGCGCCGGTGACCTTGGTGCGGTTGACCGCGACCATGCCGTACTCCAGCTCCGGGACGAGGCGGGCGATCCGCGCCCGGTCGCCGCTGTGCAGGTAGGCGATCAGGCCATACTCCGTGGCGTTGGCCTTGGCGATCGCCTCGGCCTCGCTGTCGAAAGGCGCCAAGGCCGCGATCGGCCCGAAGGTCTCCTCGTTGAAGACCAGCGCCTCGTCGGGCACGTCGGCCAGCACCGTCGGCTCGAAGAAGCAGCCGCCCAGGTCGTGGCGCTTGCCGCCGGCCAGCAGCCGGGCGCCGCGGCCGACCGCGTCTTCGACCTGCTCGGCCATCTTGGCGACGGCGCGCTCGTGGATCAGCGGGCCGATCTCGACGCCCGGCTCCAGGCCGGCCCCGACCTTCAGGGTGCGGACCTGGTCGAGGAAGCGCGCGACGAAGGCCTGGTAGACCGGGCGCTCGACATAGATCCGGTTGGCCGCCAGGCAGTCCTGGCCGCTGGTCGCGAACTTGGCCGACAGGCAGCTCTCGACGGCGCGGTCGAGGTCGGCGTCGGCGAAGACCAGGAAGGGTGCGTGGCCGCCGAGCTCCAGGATCAGCTGCTTGACCGTCGGCGCGCACTGCCCGGCGAGCAGGCGGCCGATCTCGGTCGAGCCGGTGAAGGAGAGCGCGCGGACCCGGGTGTCGGCGCACCAGGCCGGGACGATCTCCGAGGCCGTGCCGGTGACGACGTTGAAGACGCCGGCCGGGAGCCCGGCGCGCTCGGCGAGCTCGGCCAGGGCGAGCGCCGAGAAGGGCGTCTCGGAGGAGGGGTGGACGACGACCGTGCAGCCGGCCGCCAGGGCCGCCGCGGCCTTGCGGGTGATCATGGCGGTCGGGAAGTTCCAGGGCGTCACCAGGGCCGCCACGCCGATCGCCTCGCGGCGCACCGAGGTCTCGGCGTTCGGCAGGTGGCTCGGCGCGGCCTCGGCGGAGAGGCGCGTCGCCTCCTCGGCGTACCAGGCGACGAAGGAGGCGGCGTAGTCGATCTCGCCCTCGGCCTCGGCGAGCGGCTTGCCCTGCTCGGCGACCATCAGCAGCGCGAGGTCGCGCCGGGCAGCCACGATCAGGTCGTACCAGGCGCGCAGATGCGCCGCCCGCTCCTTGGCGAGCGCCCGCCGCCAGGCCGGAAAGGCGTCCTGGGCCGCCGCGACGGCGGCCGTCGCGGCCGCCGCGCCGAGCAGCGGCACGCGGCCGACGAGGCTGCCGTCGGCCGGATTGCGGACGTCGAGGGCCCGGGCGTCCTCGGCCGCCGTCCAGCGCCCGCCGACGTAGGACAGCTCGCGGAACAGTCGGCGGTCGACGAGCTCCGGCAGCCCGGCGCCCTGCGCTGGATTGCTCGCCTGAGTGCCGACGGTGCGGAGGGTCGCGGTCGCGCTCTGGGCCATGGTCGTACCTCGGGTTCAGGGGAGTTTCGGGCGGGGGCGTTCAGTGTGGAGCCGGTCCCCAGGCTAGGGCAAAGGCCGCCGAAAGTGCCGCTGAACTGGCCGGCCGGCGCCGAAGGAACGGCTGGCGAAGCGCCGCCCGGCAGCGGGATCTTCTGTCTCGAGCGGCTGCGCCGTCCGGTGCTCGCCGTCGGGAGGGGTGACCGCCGCCCCGGGATCGGTGAAGATCGCCGAGCGCCGGGTCCCGGTACGGGCGCCTCGGGGCGGCGGCGGCAGGATCGGCAGCCCGATCGGAAGCCCTGATGAAGCTCTTCTACTCGCGGAATTCGCCCTACGCGCGGATCGCCCGGATCGCGGCGCTGGAAAGCGGCCGAACCGACATAGAGATGGTCCGCGTCCAGAACCGTGCGCCGGACAGCCCGCTGCTGGCCTACAGCCCGGTCTGCCGCGTGCCGACCCTCGTGGACGGGGAGCTGGTGCTCGGCGAGGCCGCCAACGTCTGGCGCTATCTCCGAAGCCTGTCGGACTCCGGGCGCCCGGAGCGCCGCGGCTGGCCCGAGGTCGCCTTCGAGTCCATGGCGCTGGGCTTTCTCGAGGGCATCGCCGCCTGGGTCCGGGAGCACCGCCGCGAGCCGGCCGAGCGCTCGGCCTTCCTGATCGAGATCGAGCGCCGCCGCGCCGGCCGCTGCCTCGCCTATTTCGACCAGCGGGTCGAGGCCGGCGCAGCTGCGCCATGGGATCTGGCGCAGGTGGCCCTTGTCTGCGGCCTCGATCTCATGGACCACTACCGGCTTGTCGAGGAGTGGGAGGTCGACCACCATCGCCTCTTCGCTTGGCTGGACGAGCAGCGGAGACGGCCGGCCGCAAAGGCCACGCGGCCCGCCGACTGAGCGCGGCCGCGATGGCGGGGACGAGGGAGGCGGGATGACGGAGATGGGAAGAAGCGCCGCGCTGGACGGCATCGCCGGAGAGCTAGTCGGCCTGCTCGGCAGCGGCCGGCAGATCCGGCCCTTCAGCCAGCGCGAAGGCGGGCTGGGACTCGCTGACGCCTACCGCGTGACGGACCGGGTCCGGCGGCTGCGAATGGCGCGCGGCGAGACCCCCGTCGGCCGCAAGATCGGCTTCACCAACCGCACGATCTGGGATGAGTACGGCGTCCACGCACCGATCTGGGGACCGGTCTACGACAGCACGGTCCGGGATCTCGCGGCGGTCGCGGGGGGCTTCGCCCTGGCCGGCCTGGCGGAGCCGCGCCTGGAGCCGGAGATCGTGCTGGGACTCGCGAGAGCGCCCGAGCCGGGCATGGACGAGGCGGCGCTTCTCGGCTGCCTCGAATGGGTCGCCCACGGCTTCGAGATCGTGCAGTCGGTCTTTCCCGGCTGGGTTTTCGCGCCCGCCGACACGGTTGCCGCCTTCGGCCTGCACGGCGCGCTGCTGGTCGGTCCGCGCCGCCCGGTGCCGGCGGCCGGGCAGGGCGCGTGGCTGGCCAGCCTTGCGGGCTTCGAGATCGAGCTCTGGCGCGACGGGGCGCTGATGGATCGCGGCCGTGCCGCCAACGTCCTCGACGGCCCGCTGTCGGCCCTGCGTCACCTGGTCGGATTGCTCGCCGAGGATCCGGTGAACCCGCCGCTCGCCGCCGGCGAGCTGGTCACCACCGGCACCCTGACCCGCGCCCTGCCGATCGCCCCCGGCGAGCGCTGGCAGACCCGGCTGAGCGGCATCGCGCTGGAGGCCATCGAGGTCCGCTTCGCGTGACTGGCGTGATAGGGCAGGGGGCCTCGGTCAGGCCGCCGGCGGGCCCTTGAGCTCGATGCTGTTGCCCTCCGGGTCCTCCAGGTAGAGCGACGGGCCCTCGCCCTCGGCTCCGTAGCGGCTGACGACCTCCCCGGGCTCGAGGCCGTGCGCGCGCAGATGCGCCGTCAGGGCGGCGGCGTCGAAAGGCTCGATGCGCAGGCAGAAATGGTCGAGGTTGCGGGCCTCGGCGCCGGGCGCCGCGCCGCCGGCCCGTCCGAGCGGGCCGGCGACGTCGACCAGGTCGATGAGCGCGCGCCCGGCGCGCAGTTGGGTCAGGCCGATGGCTTCCTGGACCTTCTCGAGGCTGCAGCCCAGGACCTCGCAATAGAAGCGCTTCAGGCGCTCGGGCTCGCGCGCCCGCAGCACGATGTGGTCGAGCCCCAGGATCCTCCCCGGCATCCCCGTCCCTAACATCCCCGTCCCTGGCATCCCCGTCCCTGGCATCCCCGTCATGTCCGTCTCCTTATCGCCGCCAGCCGCCATCCGCGCCGGCGCCCATTCTCCAGGGATCGGCCGGCGGGGCAAGGTCGCGCGGGCGGGGCGGGCCGGCCGGCGGGCTCGGCCGACTCGAGGCCTACGCGATTTCGCTTGCAACCAGGGGCGCGATGCCCTTTACTCTTTTTTGAGATTCGGCCGAACGACTTGGCCTCGCCGCGACAAGCGCGCCAGACTGACGACCTTCCGAACAATCTCGATCGTATGGGCTGCGAATGGCGCGGCTTGACTACACTCGTATCTAAAGGAATCTCCCATGAGCACGGGAACTGTGAAGTGGTTCAATAGCCAGAAGGGCTTCGGTTTCATCCAGCCCGACGACGGCTCCAAGGACGTCTTCGTTCACATCAGCGCCGTCGAGCGCGCTGGCATGAGCGGCCTCAACGAGGGCCAGAAGATCTCCTACGACATCGTCGCGGACAGCCGTAGCGGCAAGTCCTCGGCCGAGAACCTGCGCTCCGCCTAAGCGGCTGCGCAGAAAGCCCTGCCGCTCCGACCGGGTCCGCCCGGACGAGCGAAGGTCTGAAGAGCCCCGCGACCGGTCCTCC
>NZ_JBBDQW010000016.1:0-40933 GCF_040905785.1 Tistlia sp. | reverse complement strand
CGGGGCGGGGGGTTTCTTTTTGTCCCGCGTTCCGGGCCGGGGTGCGCGGAGAGCCAGACGACCCTGAGGCGTCAGGCCTTCGGCGAGTCGACCTTGACGGCGCCGGGCGCAGCCGGAAGGGCGACCGCCGCGGCCTTCGGGGCCGCAGTCTGCGGAGCCGCAGTATTGGGGGCCGCGGTCTTGGGGGCCGCCGAGACCGGGCTGGCGGTGGGGGTCTTCTGCTTGGACGACCAGTCTTTGAAGGACATGTTCATGTCTTCCCTGAGCCAATAAATGAACGACCACTTCGAAATATCTGGTCGGTCGCGCTGAAGTTATCAATCAGGTGGCATCGCTATTTATATTTGCGCAACGCCACGGCGCCTCGGGAGCGCTCCGGTTCGTTTCGCGCCGGGCGCGTGAGGGCGCCCGATCCCCAGGCGGCTTCGCCAGTCCCTACGGCGACGAGTCCCGGCTACCGCTCCGCCACCAGCCGCTCGACCGGCAGCGGGGCCTGGCTCTTCACCGAGCGGGTGACGATGTAGGTGAAGTAGCGGTCGATGCCGATCTCGGCCTCGAGCAGGCGGTCGATCAGGCGCTGGTAGCCGTCGACGTCGGCGGCGACGACGCGCAGCAGGTAGTCCAGGCCGCCGCCGGTCGCCCAGCAGTCGAGCACCTCAGGCGTCTCCTGCATGGCCTGCTCGAAGCGCGCGAAGTCCTCCTGGCGGTGGTGCTCCAGGGTGACCTCGACCAGCACCTCGGTGATCGGCGCGACGCGGGCGAGGTCGAGCCTGGCCTGGTAGCCCTTGATCAGGCCGGCCTGCTCGAGCCGCTTCAGGCGCTCCCAGCAGGGGCTCGGCGAGAGGTTGACGGCCTCGGCCAGGCCGACCTTGGTGATCCGGCCGTCGCGCTGCAGCACGGCCAGGATCTTCAGGTCGACGGCGTCGAGCCGCAGCGGGGCGGGCTTGGCCATGGGCGGCCGGTCAGCCGGGGACGGCGATGACGCCGAGGCAGTCGCCGGCCTGGACCATGCCGGGGAAGTGGCGTGCGGCGAGAATGCCCGAGACCGGCGCGCGGTACTCGATGGTCGCGCCCGCAGTGCGCCGCTGGTCGAACACGCGGGCGACCAGTTCGCCCTCGGCCACCGGGTCGCCGAGGTCGAGGCAGGGCTCGACCAGGCCGTGATGCTCGCTGACGACGTAGCCCTCGTCGGGCATGGTCAGCAGGGTGCTCTCGACCGGCTCCGGCGCGCCCTCCAGGATGCCGGCGTGGCGCAGCAGGTTGAGGATGCCGCGCTCGGCGATGCGCACGGTCGAGGCGCGCGCCGTACCGCCGCCGCCCAGCTCGGTGGTGACGAAGGTCTTGCCGAACTCCTCGACGACGGTGTCGTAGAGGCCGCTGGCGTCCATCTCGGTCATGATCACGGAGTAGGGCGCGCCGAAGGCCTCCATGGCGGAGCGGCAGCGTGCCTCCTGCTCCTTGTCGTCGAGCGCGTGGCAGGCGGCGAAGGGCAAGAACTCCAGGGTGCGCCCGCCGGAGTGGAGGTCGAGCACGAGGTCGGCGCGCGGCAGCAGGTTGCGGCAGAAGTAGTCGGCGATCTTCTCGGTCACCGTGCCGCTCGGCGAGCCGGGGAAGACCCGGTTGAGGTTGCCGTTGTCGATCGGCGAGGTGCGCCGCCCGGCTTCGAGAGCGGGGTAGTTCATCGCCGGCACGATGATGACGCGGCCGCGCACCTGCGCCAGGTCGATGGCGGCGGCGAGCTTGTAGAGCGCGATCGGCCCCTCGTACTCGTCGCCGTGGTTGCCGCCGGTCAGGAGCGCCGTCGGGCCCTCGCCGTTGCAGGCGACACAGATCGGGATCATCACCGAGCCCCAGGCCGAGGCGTCGCTGGAATGCGGCAGCTTGAGGAAGCCGTGGCGCAGGCCCGGCGCGTCCAGGTCGATGGAGGCGCGGATCGGCGAGGGCTTCAGGCCCGGGCCCGTGGCCATGCTCATGTTGGTCATCGACCTTGCTCCTCGCTTCCCGCGGACAGGGCCTTGCCCCGCCTCGTTCTCACCCGGGTCGTCGTCCCCGGCCTCGTCTCCCGCGTCATCCCTTGACGAACAGCTTGCGCGGCACCGACGCCAGGGTCTCGCAGCCGCTCTCCGTTATCACGATGGACTCGGTGATCTCCAGGCCCCAGTCGTCGAACCAGAGGCCGGGCATGAAATGGAAGGTCATGCCCGGCTCGAGCAGGGTGACGTCGCCGGGACGCAGGCTCATGGTGCGCTCGCCCCAGTCGGGCGGGTAGCTGAGGCCGATCGGGTAGCCGCAGCGGCTCGACTTCTCGATGCCGTGGCGCGCGAGAGCCTGCAGGAAGGCCTGGGCGATGGCCTCGCAGGGCTCGCCCGGCCTGGCCGCGGCAAGCCCGGCCTCCAGGCCCTCGATGGCCGCCTGCTCGGCGTCCAGCACGCGCGCCGGCGGCCGGCCGAGATAGAGCGTGCGCGACAGCGGACAGTGGTAGCGGTGGTAGCAGCCGGCGATCTCGAAGAAGGTCGCCGTGTCCAGCCCGAGCGGCCGGTCGTCCCAGGTCAGGTGGGGCGCCGAGGCGTCGACGCCGGTCGGCATCAGCGGCACGATCGCCGGGTAGTCGCCGCCGGCATCGGGCAGGCCCTCGGTCCCGGTCTTGAGGATCTCGGCGACGATCTCGTTCTTGCGGCGGCCCGGCTCCGCGACCTCCAGGATGCGCGCGTGCATGCGCTCGACGATGCGCGCGGCGGTGCGCATGTAGTCGAGCTCGCGCGGCGACTTGACGGCGCGCTGCCAGTTGACCAGGGCGGTGGCGTCGCCGAAGCGCGCGTCCGGCAGGTGGCGCTGCAGCGAGGCGAAGGCGGCGGCGGAGAAATAGTAGTTGTCCATCTCGACGCCGATGTGCCGGCGCCCCCAGCCGCGGTCGGTGAGCAGGGCCGAGAGCTGGTCCATCGGATGGCGGATCGTCGACTGCACGTACTCGTCGGGATAGGAGAGGATGCGCTCCTCCGCCATCCAGACGGTGCGCCGGGCGCCGTTGGCGTCCTGCGCGCGGCCCCACCACAGGGGATCCGCGTCGATCGGCAGGACGACCGCCTGGTGGACGTAGAAGGACCAGCCGTCGTAGCCGGTCAGCCAGGCCATGTTGGAGGGATCGGTGACGACCAGCAGGTCGAGATCGCGCGCGGCCATGGCTCGCTTCGTCTTGTCGATGCGCCGGGCATACTCGGCCGGCTCGAAGCGCGGGGCGGGGGCGGTCATGGTTGTCGCTCCGAAGGGCGCCGATCCGGGCGCCGGTTTTCCGATCGTTCGGGGAGGACGAAGGCCGGCGACCCTAGGCCTCGATCTCGCTGCCGACGCCGGCCGCCTTGCAGCGCGCGAAGGCGGCCGTGGCGACGGCGGTGTCCTGGATGCCGGTGCCGGTCAGGTCGGCGACGGTGACCTGCTCGTCCGAGCGCCGCCCGGCGGCGAGGCCGGCGATCACCTGGCCGAGCTCGGGCGGGGCGGGCTCGGCCGGCAGCAGGCCGGCCTCGAGGGCGCTACGCAGCTCGCCGAGCCGGCTGCACTGGCTGACCCGGTCGCAGACCAGCAGGTCGGCGTGCGCCAGCACCGCCGGATCGAGCTCGTTCTTGCCGGCCGCGTCCGAGCCCATCGCGGTGATGTGCAGCCCCGGATGGAGCCACTCGGCGCGGATCAGCGGCTCACGGCTCGGCGTCGTGGTGACGACGACCTGGGCGGCACGAACAGCCTCCTCGGGACTCGCCACCGCGCGCACCGGCAGGCCGAGGCGCGCCGACATCTTCGCGGCGTAGGCGGCGGCCTTGGCGGCATCGCGCGCCCAGACCAGCAGCTCCTCGAAGGGGCGCACCAGCGACAGGGCCTCGAGCTGCAGCTCGGCCTGGACGCCGGCGCCGAGCACCGCCGCGGTCCGCACCCGGCTCGGCGCCAAGTGTCTCGCGGCGACCGCGCCGGCGGCGGCGGTGCGGATGTCGGTGAGGTAGCCGTTGTCGAGCAGCAGCGCCTGGACGATGCCGGTCTCGGCGCTGAGCAGCACCATCAGGCCGTTCAGGCTGGGCAGGCCGAGCTTGGGGTTGTCGAAGAAGCCCGGGCTGATCTTGATCGCGAAGCCCTCGAGCCCGGGCACGTAGGCCGTCTTGACGTCGACCTCGCCGTGGCGCTCGGGGATCTCCATCGACAGGATCGGTGGCATCACGACCGCCTTGGTCGCGAGCGCCGCGAAGGCCTGCTCGATCAGCTCGACCAGCGCGAGGTCGAGCGTCACCTGCCCGCGCAGGTCGCTCTCGGTCAGGATGCGGATCGTCGGCATGGCTCTCCCTCGCCGTCCATTTCGTCATCCCTGCGAAAGCAGGGATCCAGAGACCTCCGCCGCCTGTGCGGACAGCCGGCGGGCTGGTGCGACCGACGATACTTTCAGTCGCCGTAGCCGATCGCCTGGAGGAACTGGCGCCGGTCGACGTTGCGGCCGGAGACCACGACGCCGACGGTCTCGCCCAGCTCCGCCGCCAGCCGCTCCAGCAGCAGCGACACGCCGACCGCGCCGCCGCCCTCGACGACCAGGCCCTCCTCCTCGAACAGCCAGCGCATGCCGCGCGCGATCTGCGGCTCGTCGAGCAGCACGACGTCGTCGACCAGGTCGCGCACCAGGGCGAAGGTGCAGCGGTTGGACAGACCGATGCCGCCGCCCAGGGAATCGGCGAGGCTGGCCTCCTCCTCCACGGCGACGGGCCTGCCGGCGGCCAAGCTGGCGTGCATCGCCGCGCCGCGCGCCATGGAGATGCCGACGATCCGGATCGAGGGCTTCAGCGCCTTGGCGGCGAGCGCGATGCCGCCGATCAGGCCGCCGCCCGACAGCGGCACCAGCAGGGTGTCGAGCGCCGGCGCGTCCTCGAGCATCTCCAGGGCGATGGTGCCCTGGCCGGCGACCACGTCGGGATGGTCGAAGGGCGGGATCTCGGCCATGCCCTCCTCGGCCACCAGGCGGTCGACCTCCTGCTGGGCCTCGTCCTGGGAGCGCCCGCCGATCCGGGCCTCGGCGCCGAGCGCCTCGATGGCGGCGACCTTGTTGGCCGGTACCAGCCTCGACATGCAGACGATCGCGGGAAGGCCGAGGCGCCGCGCCGCATAGGCGACGGCGCGCCCGTGGTTGCCGGTCGAGGCGCAGGTGACGCCGCGGGCGGCGACGGCCTCCGGCAGCCTGGCGACGGCATTGGCGGCGCCGCGGATCTTGAAGGCGCCGATCGGCTGCAGCGTCTCCAGCTTAAGCAGCACGCGGCGCCCGGTCTCGGCCGACAGCGCGGCCGAGGGCACCAGCGGCGTGCGCAGGGCGATGCCGGAGACGCGCTCTGCGGCCCGGCGGACGTCCTCGAGCTGGGGAAGGTCCGAAGTCACTGAAGTGTACATCTAAAGGAAGGCATGCGGGTATTGCGGCCATATGGCGTCATCGAAGTGCTCGAAAACGTCATGATATACACAAGTGTTGCGCAGGAGCCGATGTTTCCGCAAGCTCGGCGAGGAGCACGACCTGACGATGATCATGGTGACCCACCAGATGGGCTTCGCGCGCGAGTTCGCCGACCGCGTCTGCTTCTTCTACCAGGGGCGGATCGCCGAGGCGGGCCCGCCGGCCCAGCTGTTCGGCGACCCCCAGAACGAGCGCACGCGCCAGTTCCTCGGCGCCGTGCTCGAGGCGGGATGAGCGTCCTCGATTCCGGACGCACGGCCGGCCTGACGCCGGCGCGCGAGCGCTTCGAGCGCATCTACGCGACGATCCGCGACCGCATCTGCCTGCTCGAGTACCTGCCGGGCGAGCGTCTGTCGGAGGAGGAGCTGGCCGAGGAGTTCGCGGTCAGCCGAACGCCGATCCGCGGCGTGCTGAGCCGGCTCGAGGCCGAGGAGCTGGTCGAGATCCGCCACGGCGTCGGCAACTTCGTGACCGACGTCGACGAGGACGACCTGCGCCAGGTCTATCGCCTGCGCATGGAGCTGGCGGTGCTGATCGGCCGGCTCGACCCGCTGCCGCGCTCGGCCGAGGATTTGGCGCGCCTGGAGGCGCTGCTCCGGCGCTGCGACCGCCAGGCGCGCGACCCGGAGGCGCCGGCCTTCGCCCGGCTCAACATGGAGTTCTTCCTGGAGCTCAACGCCATGATCGGCAACCGGCCGCTGCGCGAGGTCACCGCGCGGCTCTACTACCTGACCAGCCGGATCTGGCTGAAATCGGTGCCGCGCCTCAACCTCGGCGACGAGATCGCGATCTTCCGCCGGGAGATGGCCGAGACCCTGGCGGTGATGCAGAGCGGCGACCTGGAGGCCGTCGGCCACATCCGCCGCCACCATATCTCCATGAGCGCCAAGCGCATGCTGGCCTACGACCAGGCGGAGGGGTCGGGGGCGCCGGCGAAAGGCTAGACGCTGACCTCGCCGGCCGGGGCGGGGGCGCCGCCGGCACCTGCCTGCTCCTTGCGGCGAAAGCGCACGACCGTGTAGCTGCCGAACAGCCCGACCTTGCGGCAGTCGAGCAGCTCGGCGCGCCCGTCGGCTTCGGCCCAGCGGCGCAGGCGGTCGAGGGGGAACTCCGGGCGCAGGCCGAAGCGGCGCAGGGGGGCCGCGGCCGCGCGCTCGACCCGGGCGGCGAGGCCGCGCTCGGAGTAGAAATGGCTGACCAGGACGATCTGCCCGCCGGGCCGCACGACGCGGACGCATTCGCTCAGCACCTGCTCCGGCCGGGCGACCAGGGTGATGACGAAGGGGGCGACGACGGAGTCGAAGAAGCCGTCGGCGAAGTCGAGCCTGTGGGCGTCCATCACCTCCAGCTGCCGGACGTGGGGATGGCGGCCCGAGAGCAGCCTGCGCTGCGCCCGCGCGAGCATCTCGCTGCTGAGGTCGATGCCGTACAGCGCGATCCCGGGTTTGCGGTAGTGCTCCATCGACAGGCCGGTGCCGATCCCGATCTCCAGGATCCGGCCGCCCTGCGCGGTGGCGGCCTCGGCGGCCGAGCGGCGCGCCTGCTCGAAGATCGAGCCGCAGACGACGTCGTAGACCGGCGCCCAAAGCCGGTAGGCACGCCTAACGGTCCGGTCGTCCAGGTCGTCGGGCACGCCCTGGAGGGCTGGCTCGGTCATGGTCCTTCTCCTTTTGCCACCCTGTTGCGGGGGCTCTGCCGCTCCCGTAGCGCAACGGGCGCCGCGGACAGGCGTTCCCCGGCACGAGATGCGGTCGCTCGACTGCGGGCCAAATGCCGCGCGGACGCTTGACCTTGCCGGGCCTGCGACCGATGTTCCTCGCCATGAGCGACTCAGCCCCTCCCGGTCCCGCCCTGCTCGACCACCTGCTCGGCCAGAACCGCCGCTGGGCGGCGGAGCGCGAAGCCTCCGACCCCGGCTACTTCGATCGCCTTTCGCACCAGCAGAGCCCCGAGTACCTGTGGATCGGCTGCTCCGACAGCCGCGTCCCGGCCAACGTCATCACCGGGCTGGATCCCGGCGAGGTCTTCGTCCACCGCAACATCGCCAACGTCGTCCACGGCGCCGACATCAACTGCCTGTCGGTCCTTCAGTTCGCGGTCGAGAACCTCAAGGTCCGCCACGTCATCATCTGCGGCCACTACGGCTGCGGCGGCATCAAGGCCGCGGTCGAGGGCGCAACCGGCCTGCTCGATTACTGGCTGCACCCGGTGCGCCGCCTCGCCCGCGAGCAGCGCGACGTGCTGGACGTCGTCGCCGACGAGAGCCATCGGCTCGACCGCCTGTGCGAGCTCAACGTCGCGCTGCAGGTCGAAACCCTGGCACGCACGCCGATCATCGAGGCGGCCTGGGCGCGCGGCCAGGAGTTGCGCATCCACGGCTGGTGCTACGACCTGAAGGACGGCCTGATCCGCAACCTGGAGTGCGGGCGCGCCGGACCGCGGGACTGAGCGCGGAGTGCGCCAGGCGAGCCACCGGATCGTCGTCGAGAGCGGCGGACGCGGCCTCACCGAGTTCACGGGCGCCGTTGCGGGCTGGGTCGCGGGGCAGGGCGTCGCCACCGGCCTGCTGACCGTCTTCTGCCGGCACACCTCGGCGTCCCTGCTGATCCAGGAGAACGCCGACCCCGACGTTCAGCGCGACCTCGAGGCCTTCTTCCAGCAGATCGCGCCGGAACAGCCGGGGCGCTACCGCCACGACGCCGAGGGACCGGACGACATGCCGGCCCACATCCGCGCCGCCCTGACTCAGGTGCAGCTCTCGATCCCCGTCGAGGCGGGCCGCTTGGCGCTCGGGACCTGGCAGGGGCTCTACCTCTTCGAGCACCGGCGCCGACCGCACCGCCGCGAGCTCGCCCTGCACCTGATCGGCGAGTAGTGGCCTCCTTGCCGGCGTCGGGAGCCTAATCGCCGAGCAGGAGCGCCAGGGGCAGGGTCCGGAGCCGCTCGCCGAGCAGGAGCTCGCCCTTGCCCGACTCGCCGCTCAGCGCGTCGCTCCAGGCGCGGTCCTGCAGGTCCCGCGGCAGGGCGACCGCCGTGTCGCCCCAGGCCTCGGCGGGAATCGTCGGGAGTTGCCGGTCGAGCAGGGCGAGCGGACAGCGCGGCGCGACGACCAGGGCGGCCTGCTCGCCGAGGCCGCGGGCGAAGGCGATGACGTGGTCGGCGCGGGCGCCGGAGACCTCGAGCGGCCGGTAGTCGCCCTCGGAGAAGAGCGCCGGCCGGTCGCGACGCACCGCCAGGACAGTGGCCAGCAGGCGCTGCTTGATAGCGCCGCCGCGCCAGTCGGCGAGCAGCGCCTCCCAGGGCTGTGCGGCGAGGCCCTCGAGCCGCCCGGTCAGGAGGTCGAACTCGACGGGGCGGCGGTTGTCGGGATCGACCAGGCTGAGGTCCCAGGACTCCGTGCCCTGGTAGAGGTCGGGCACGCCGGGAGCGGTCAGCTTGAGCAGGCTCTGGGTCAGGCTGTTGACGACGCCCGCGCGCAGGAAGGGCTCGGCGGTCGCCGTGAAATCCTTGAGGAAGATCCGGTTTCCGGGATCGAGCAGGCCCTTGGCGAACGCCTGGACCGCGGCTTCGTAGGGTTCGTCGGGCGCGGTCCAGCGGGTCCGCAGCTTGGCCTCGCGCAGCGCCTTCTCCAGGAAGGCCGAGACGCGGGTCGCGAGGGTCTCCAGCCCCTCGGGGTCGTCCGGCTCGAGGCCGGCGGGCCAGGCGCCGAGCAGCGTCTGGTAGAGCAGCCATTCGGTCTCGCGCTCGGGCAGGGCCTCGCTCTCGCCCTCGAGCTGGCTGCGCAGGCCGGCGTTCATCATCGACCAGCGCGACAGCGCCTCGGCCCACAGCCCGGGCGCCTCGCTGAGCGCGTAGAGCCGGGCCCGCGCGTCCTCGCCGCGCTTGGTGTCGTGGGTCGCGGTCGTCGAGAGTCCGCTGGGCTGGGTCGCCTGCCGTCGCGCCATGGCCTCGTGGAAGGCCTCGGCCGAGGCCTCGACGAGGTCCGCCTCGCCGCCGACCTCGTTGAGCGCGATCAGCCGGTGCTCGCGATAGAAGACCGTGTCCTCCAGGGCCTTGGCCATGATCGGGCCGGTCGTCTGCTGGAAGCGGGTGACGAAGCGCAGCGTGTCCTCGCGGTCCTCCTCGGGCACCTCGAGCAGCAGCAGGCTGGCGAGGAAGTCGACGGTACGCGGCTCTTCGACGTCCGGGCGCAGCTTGGCCCGCTCGGCTACCTCGGCGAGCAGCCGGCGGTCGGCGTCCGAGGCGCCCTCGGCGTCGACGTAGCTGCGGTAGACGGGAAAGGCCGCCATCAGGGCCGTCAGGGCGCGCCGCAGCGAGTCGGGTCCGAAATCGCGGGTCGCGATCTGGCGTTGCGCCAGGTCGCTGGCCTGGGCGACCAGGGTACCCAGTTCGGAGGCCAGGTTCTCGGTCAGGATCTGCAGCTTGGCGGCCTCGACCGCCGCCTCGAGATCGGCCGGCCGGCCGATGAAAGCCTCGTAGGCGCTGCCCAGCTCGGCCAAGCCGGCGCCGTCGCACAGGCCGGCGGCGAGGGCTGCGATGAACTCGTAGCCGGTCGTGCCGGCGACCGGCCACTCAGGCGGCAGCCTCTCGCCGGCCTCTAGGATCTTCTCGACGATCAGGTAGCAGTCCTCGGGCAGCGCATCGGCCAGCCGCGCGAGGTAGCCCCGCGGGTCGGCCAGACCGTCGATGTGGTCGAGGCGCACGCCCTGCACCAGGCCCTCCTCGACCAGGCGGAACAGCAGCGCGTGCACGGCGTCGAAGACCGCCGGCTCTTCGACGCGCACGCCGACCAGCCCGGTGATCTCGAAGAAGCGACGATAGGTCAGGCTGTCGCGGGCGGCGCGCCAGTAGGCCAGGCGCCAGGCCTGCGCTTCGTGGACCTCGTGGATCAACGCCTGGTCGCGCGACAGCTCGGCGAGTGCCGCGCGCAGGCCGTCCGCCGTGGCCGCCTCGGCGAGCACCCCGCGCAGCGCCTCGCGCAGCGGATCCTGCGTCTCGGGCGTCGCGCCGGCGAGCGGCCCCGCCAGACGCTCCAGCGCCGGATCGCCGGAGCGCGCCAGCAGCTGCGCGGTGCCAGCCGGGTTGAGCGGCAGCGCCGTCTCGAAGTAGCGCAGCAGCAGGCGGCCGGCGCCAGCATCGAGGTCGAAGGAGAGCTCGCCTGCCTCCAGCACCTCGGCGTAGGGCGCCCCCAGGATCGGCTGCAGCAGCTTGTCGGCGGTCCAGTCGATGTCGAAATGGTCGGCGGTCGGGCTCGCCTCGCCCCACTCGAGCAGAGAGCGCCACCAGCCGTTCTCGGGCGTCGCGCTCATGTGGTTGGGCACGAAGTCGAGGATCAGTCCCAGGCCCTCGCGCTGCAGGGCCCGGGCCATGTCCCGGAAGCCGGCCTCGCCGCCGAGCGCCGGCTCCAGGCTGTTGAAGTCGGCGACGTCGTAGCCGTGGGTCGAGCCCTCGGCCGCCGTGAAGACCGGCGAGGCGTAGAGATGGCTGATGCCGAGCTGCCGCCAGTAGGGGGCCAGGGCCGCGGCGCGGGCGAAGGTCATGCCCTCGCGGAACTGCAGGCGGTAGGTGGCGCGGGGGCTCATCGCTTCGGCCGCTCGGCCGCGACGCCCCCGGCGATGGCCTGCGCCAGCTCGCTGTCGGCCAGCTGCTCCAGGGTCGGGCCGAGCCGGCGCCGCCAGTTCGGATGCTCGTCGTGCGTGCCCGGCACGTTCACGGCCAGACGCTCGCCCGCCAGATCCTCGAGACGCACGGCGAAGAGCCGCGAGGGCGCGCGGGCGAGGTGGCGGTGCACGGCGACCGCGAGCGCCTCGAGCGCGCTTGGCGACAGCCGGTCCTGCAGGAGCGCGCGCGCCTCCGTGCCGCCGAGCAGGCCCTCGGCGGCCAGTCCCTCGACGAGCCCGCGCTGGTCGTCGCGGCGGCGCGTCAGCTCGGTCCCCGCCAGCGCCTCGTCCATGAAACCGAACTCCTGCTGCAGGGCGACGTCGTCGCCCTGCCACCAGCCGAGCAGCGGCGGCAGGTCGTGCGTCGACAGGCAGGCCAGGGCCTGGCGTGGCCAGTCCTGCGGCGGCTTCAGGCCCTGTTCCAGGCGCTCGAAGTAGAGCAGGCGGTAGGACTGGATCTCGGCCGCGGCCATCGTCTCGCGGAAGCCGTCGGGCACCGTGCCCAGGTCCTCGCCGATGATCACCGTGCGGCGCTTATGGCTCGCCTCGGCCAGGGCGGCGAGCATCTCCGCCAGGGGATAGAGCAGGTAGGTGCCCTCGCTGGCCGGATGGCCGGCGGGAATGAAGAACAGCTGGCGCAGGCCCATGACGTGGTCGATGCGCAGCGCGCCGGCGTGGCGGACGACGTCTTCCAGGGTCGCCTCGTAGGGCGCCAGCTTGCGCTCGCGCAGCGTCGCCGGCGACAGGGGCGACAGGCCCCAGTCCTGGCCGCCGATGTTGAAGGAATCCGGCGGCGCACCGATCCTGGCGCCGGTCACCATCAGCTCCGGGTCCGCCCAGGTCGCCGATCCGTCCGGCGCGTCGCCGACGGCGAGATCGAGGTAGAGCCCGATGCGCATGCCCGCCGCCCGCGCGCGGCGCTTGGCCGTCTCGAGCTGCCGGTCGGCCAGCCACTGGAGCCAGCACTGGAAGGCCAGCTCGTCGCGGTTCTTCGCCTCGAAGGCCTGGACGGCCTCGCCGTCGGGCCGTTGGAAGGGCTCCGGCCAGCCCTGCCAGCCGGCGCTGCCGCCGCGGGCGACGAAGTGCGCGGACAGCGCTTCGAACAGCGCGTGGCGCGCGAGCGGCATGCCCCGCTCGGCCCGGAAGGCGTCGAAGGCGGCCCGGTCGTCGGGACCGTTCCCGCTCGCCCGCTCTCGCCAGATCGGCCAGAGGCGGCGCAGGGCCGCGAGCTTCAGCGCGGCGACGCCGGCGTAGTCCACCATGTCCAGGCCGCGCAGCCGCTCGCGCTCTTCCCCGTCGGCCAGCTCCTCCCGGAAGCCGGCGACCCGGTCGACCGCGATGTAGAGCGGGTTCAGGAAACGCCGGTTGGAGGGCGAGAAGGGGCTGCAGTGCCAGGGATTGGCCAGGAAGAGGGCGTGCAGCGGATTGACGCCCAGAAAGTCGGCGCCCAGCGCGCCGGCCTGCTCGCCCACGCGTGCCAGGTCCTCGAAGTCGCCGATGCCCCAGTCGCGCGCCGAGCGCAGCTGGTAGAGCTGCAGGGCGACGCCCCAGACCCGGCCGCGGTCGAGCCAGTCCGGCAGGAAGCAGCGCTGGTGATCCTGCACCTCGACCTGGGCTTCCGGCGGCTCGGGCGCCTCCGCCAGGGCCCGGCGCAGCGCCGCCTCGTCGCCGCACGGCACGCCGATCGCCTCCAGCAGCGCCCGCTTGACGGGCTCGGAGACGGTCCTGACGTCGCCCATCTGGTCTCGGTAGCTGATCGCGATTCCGTGGCGCTCACACAGGCGGTCGAGCAACGCCGTCATGGCCGGGCCCCGCCCAGCGACACCACGATCGAGCTTGCGATCATACGACCCGCCGACAGCGCCTCGGCCGCGCCCTCCGGCCGCTCATGGAGCAGGCGCCCGGGCGGCGGCGGCGCGGCCGGCCGCGCATCGGCCGCCAGGTTCGCGTCGAGCCGAAGCCGGCTGCCGTCGGCCAGCGTCCAGGTGACGGCGACGACGCCCTCGTCCTGCGTGCGGATCTGGCCGCATTCGCCGCCCAGGCCGGCGAGGCGCGGCACGATCTCGGCCGCCCGGATCGCCAGCAGGCGGCGCACCAGCGCCAGATGCTCGCGGCCCCGCTGCCCCTCGCGCTCGCCCCAGTCGAGCCGCGAGGCCTCGAAGGTCGCCGGGTCGTTGGGGTCGGGAATCTGCGCGCGGCTGGCTGCGTCGGCAAAGGCCGACCAGGCGCGGAACTCGCGGCGGCGTCCCTCGCGCACGGCGTCGGCGAGCTCGCCGTGGAAGTCGGTGAAGAAGCAGAAGGGGCGGCGCTCGGCCCACTCCTCTCCCATGAACAGCAGCGGGATCGCGGGGCTGAGCAGCAGCATCGCCGTCAGCAGCTCGAGTGTTCCGTGGTCGGTCAGCTCGGTCAGGCGCTCGCCGAAGGCGCGGTTGCCGGTCTGGTCGTGGTTCTGCAGGAAGTTGACGAAGGCGACCGGCGGCAGCTCCGCGCTCGGCTCGCCGCGCGGCTTGCCGCCGGCGTGGTCCGAAACCTCGCCCTGGAAGACGTAGCCCTCGGCGAGGGCGCGGGCCAGCTTGCCCCAGTGGTCGGCGGCGAAGTCGCGGTAGTAGCCCTCGCTCTCGCCGGTCGCCAGGGCATGCACCGTGTTGTGGAAGTCGTCGTTCCACTCGGCGGTGAACAGCGGCACGCCGCCGTCGGAGTCGCGCCGGTGCAACTTCACGGTGTTGCTGCTGTCCTCGCTGGTCAGGTGGACCGGGCGGTCGGCGATCCGGGCCCGCACCAGCCGCGCCATCTCCTCCAGGATCGGCTCCTCGGAGGGGTCGTGGATCTGGTCGATGGCGTCGAAGCGCAGGCCGTCGAGCCGGTACTCCTCCAGCCAGTAGAGCACGTTCTCGCAGAAGAAACGCCGCACCTCCGGCTTCTCGTAGGCGATGGCGCCGCCCCAGGGAGTGTGGCGCTCCGCGTGGAAGAAGTCCGGCGCATAGAGATGCAGGTAGTTCCCGTCGGGACCGAAGTGGTTGTAGACGACGTCGAGCAGGACCATCAGGCCGCGGGCGTGGGCCGCCTCGACCAGCGCCTTCAGGCCTTCGGGCCCGCCGTAAGCTTCGTGCGGCGCATAGAGCAGCACGCCGTCGTAGCCCCAGCCGCGGCGGCCGGAGAACTGCGCGACCGGCATCAGCTCGATGACGGTGACCCCGAGCTCCGCCAGGTGGTCGAGCCGCTCGGCGACGCCGGCGAAGGTGCCGGCCTCGGTGAAGCTGCCGACGTGGAGCTCGTAGATCACCGCCTCTTCCCAGGGCCGCCCGGCCCAGCCGGTCTCGGCCCAGCGGTGGGCGGCGGGGTCGACCAGCCGCGACAGGCCGTGGACGTCGCCGACCTGGGCGCGCGCCGCCGGATCCGGCACGACGCGCCCGTCGTCCAGCCGGAAGCCGTAGCCTTCGCCGACCGCGACGGCTTCGGTGGTCAGCTCGAACCAGCCGTCGGCCAGGCGCCGCATCGGCAGGTCGCCGCCGCCGGCGTGGAGGGCGACGGCCGACTGCGCGGGGGCCCAGAGCCGGAAGCGGGCGCGGCCGTCGCCGAGCGGCTCGGCGCCCCAGGAGCGGGGCGTGCTCCTTGCGTCGCTCATTCGGTCTCGCCCTCCAGGACCAGCACGGCGCGATCGGGCAGCTTCAGGCTCTCGCGTGCCCGGTGCAGGGGGCCTGCCGGCCGGACGCGGCCGGTGGCGCTGTCGATCAGCACGCGCCAGCGCAGCGCCGTCTCCTTGGCGGGCAGGACGAAGGGCAGCGCCTCGTCATGGGCGTTGAAGAGCACCAGGTGCCGCTCGCCGCCGGTGCCGCAGAACAGCAGCGCGACGGAGCGCGAGTCCGGATTGTTCCAGTCGCCCGGCTCCATCGGGTGCGAATCGTGCCGCAGCCAGACGACGTCGCGCAGCTCCTCGTCCGGCAGCCGCCGGCCGTGGAGGAAGTTCCTCTGGCGCAGGGTCGGGGTCTGGCGGCGGATCTCGACGACCCGGCGCAGGTACTCGAGGAAATCGGCGTCGCGCTCCTCGATGTCCTCCCAGGGCAGCCAGTTGAGCTCGTCGTCCTGGCAGTAGGTGTTGTTGTTGCCGTTCTGGGTGCGGCCAACCTCGTCGCCCATCAGCAGCATCGGCGTGCCCTGAGAGATGAGCAGCGTCGTCGCGATGGCGCGGCGCAGCCGGTCGCGCAGCGCCAGGACCTCGGGATCGTCGGTCGGGCCTTCGACGCCGCAGTTCCAGCTGAGATTGTGGTTGTGGCCGTCCTGGTTGTCCTCTCCGTTCGCCTCGTTGTGCTTCTCGTTGAAGGACACCAGGTCGGCCAGCGTGAAGCCGTCGTGGGCGGTAGCGAAGTTGATGCTGGCCCAGGGCCGGCGGCCGCGGCGGTCAAACAGGTCGGCCGAGCCGAGCAGGTTCTTGGCGAGGCCCGGCAGGGTGCCGGGATCGCCGCGCCAGAAGGCGCGCAGGCCGTCGCGGTAGCGGTCGCTCCATTCGGCCCAGCTCGGCGGGAAGTTGCCGAGCTGGTAGCCGTCCGGCCCGGTGTCCCAGGGCTCCGCGATCAGCTTGACCCGCGACAGCGTCGGGTCCTGGCGGACGGCGTCGAGGAAGACCGCGTTCGGATCGAAGGCGTCGCGGTCGCGGCCGAGCGAGCTGGCGAGGTCGAAGCGGAAGCCGTCGACGTGGCAGTCGCGGACCCAGTAGCGCAGCGAATCGGTGACCATCTGCAGCACGCGCGGGTGGCGCAGGTCGACCGTGTTGCCGCAGCCGGTGGAGTCGAAATAGTAGCGCGGATCGTCGCCCAGCAGGTAGTAGCTGGCATTGTCGATGCCGCGGAACGACAGCGTCGGCCCGAGCTCGCTGCCCTCGGCGGTGTGGTTGTAGACGACGTCGAGCAGGACCTCGATGCCGGCCTCGTGCAGGCGCCGCACCATCAGCTTGAACTCGTGCAGGTTGCCGCCACGCGAGATGAAGCGCTCCGCCGGCGCGAAGAAGCCGATGGTGTTGTAGCCCCAGTAGTTGCTCAGTCCCTTCTGCACCAGGTAGCGGTCGTCGAAGAAGGCCTGGGTCGGCATCAGCTCGACGGTGGTGACGCCGAGCCCGGCCAGGTACTCGACGACCTGCGGCTGCGCCAGCCCCGCGAAGGTGCCGCGGACCTGGGGCGGCAGGTCCGGGTGTCGCGCGGTCATGCCCTTGACGTGGGCCTCGTAGATGATCGTCTCCGACCAGGGCACGCTGGGGCTGCGGTCCGGCCCCCAGGTCACGGCCGGGTCGATGACCACGCACTTCGGCATGACGAAGGCCGAGTCCCGACGGTCGAACGAGAGGTCGCCGCGGGTGTGGCCGACGCGATAGCCGAACAGCGCGTCGTGCCAGCGCAGCTCGCCGTGCAGCGCCAGGGCGTAGGGATCGAGCAGCAGCTTGTTCGGGTTGAAGCGGTGACCGTTGCGCGGGTCGTAGGGCCCGTGCACGCGGTAGCCGTAGAGCTGCCCGGGACGCACGTCGGGCAGGTAGCCGTGCCAGACCTCGTGGGTGAACTCGGGCAGGGCGATGCGGTCGGTTTCGCGGCGGCCGTTGCGCTCGAACAGGCAGAGCTCGACCTTGGTCGCGTTGGCCGAGAACAGGGCGAAGTTCACGCCCGAGCCGTCCCAGGTGGCCCCGAGCGGGAAGGGCGACCCGGCATTCAGCTTCGTCGTCATTGTCGTCTGTTCCTAGGAGGAGGGTCGCAGAATCAACGTCGCCAGCGGCGGCAGGGTCAGGGACAGGGAGGCGGGACGGTCGTGCCGGCCGGGCTCCGCTGCGACCACGCGGCCGCCGTTGCCGACGTTCGAGCCGCCGTAGAGCTCGGCGTCGCTGTTGAAGATCTCGTCCCAGGCGCCGGCGCGCGGCACGCCGATGCGGTAGTCCGTGCGGACCACCGGCGTGAAGTTGCAGACCACGACGACGGGGTCGCCGCCCTCGTCCGCGTTACGCTGGTAGACGAACGTGCTGCCGGCGGCGTCGCTGGCGTCGATCCACTCGAAGCCGGCGGGATCGCAGTCGCGCTGGTGCAGCGCCGGAACCTCGCGGTACAGGCGGTTGAGGTCCCGGATCAGGCGCTGCAGGCCGCCGTGGGCCGGGTCGTCGCAGAGGTGCCAGTCGAGCGAGCGGTCGTGGCTCCACTCGCGCTCCTGCCCGAACTCGCAACCCATGAACAGCAGCTTCTTGCCTGGATGGGTCCACATGAAGCTGTAGTAGGCGCGCAGGTTGGCGAACTTCTGCCAGCGGTCGCCCGGCATCTTGTTGAGCAGCGAGCCCTTGCCGTGGACCACTTCGTCGTGGCTGAGCGGCAGCACGAAGTTCTCGGTGAAGGCGTAGTGCAGGCCGAAGGTCAGCTGGTCCTGGTGGTGGCGGCGATAGAGGGGGTCGCGGCGCATGTACTCCAGGCTGTCGTGCATCCAGCCCATGTTCCACTTGTAGCCGAAGCCCAGGCCGCCGCTGTGCACCGGCGCGCTGACCTGCGGCCAGGCGGTCGATTCCTCGGCGATCGTGGTGACGCCGGGATGCTCGGCGTAGGCGCGGGTGTTGACCTCGCGCAGGAAGGCGATGGCGTCGAGGTTCTCGTTGCCGCCGTGGACGTTCGGAATCCACTGGTCGGGCTCGCGGCTGTAGTCGAGGTAGAGCATCGAGGCGACGGCGTCGACGCGCAGCGCGTCGATGTGGAATCGCTCGAGCCAGTAGAGGGCGTTGGCCTGCAGGAAGTTCGACACCTCGCGGCGGCCGAAGTTGTAGATCAGCGTGTTCCAGTCCTGATGGAAGCCGAGCCGAGGATCCTCGTGCTCGTAGAGCGCCGTGCCGTCGAAGTGCGCCAGGCCGTGCTCGTCGCTCGGGAAGTGCGCCGGCACCCAATCGATGATCACGCCCAGGCCGGCCTCGTGGCAGCGGTCGACCAGCCGCGCGAAGGCCTCGGGCGGTCCGAAGCGGCTGGTCGGCGCGAACAGGCCGATCGGCTGGTAGCCCCAGGAGCCGGTGAAGGGATGCTCGCTGACCGGCAGGAACTCCAGGTGCGTGAATCCCATGTCCAGGGCGTGGGGGATCAGCCGGTCGCCGAGCGCGTCGTAGCCGAGCAGGCTGTCGTTCTCGCCGCGCTGCCAGGAGCCGAGGTGGACCTCGTAGATCGAGATCGGCGCCGAGACCGCCTGGCGCGCGGCGCGCTCCTCCATCCAGGCGCCGTCGCGCCACTCGTGCTGCGGGAGGCCGTGAACCAGCGAGGCCGTCTCGGGCGCCTGCTGCTGGAAGAACGACACGGGATCCGCCTTGAGCGGAAGGCGCTCGCCCTGTGCGCCGAGGATCTCGTACTTGTAGTGCGCGCCCTTCGGCAGGCCCGGCACGAAAAGCTCCCAGATGCCGGCCTCGTAGCGCCGGCGCATCGGGTGGCGGCGGCCGTCCCAGGCGTTGAAGTCGCCGACCACGCTGACCCGCTGGGCGTTCGGTGCCCAGACTGCGAAGCTCACCCCCTCGACGCCCTCGAGCGTGGCGGGATGGGCGCCGAGCCGCTCGTAGAGCCGCCGGTGCCGGCCCTCGGCCAGCAGGTGGCTGTCGAGCTCGCCGAGCAGCTCCGGGAATCGGTAGGGATCCTCGGCCTCCCAGCTGTTCTCGCCGGCGGCGAACTTCAGGCGGTAGGGGAAGGGCTTCTTGCGGCGCGGCAGGCTGCCGGTGAAGAAGCCTTCGGGGTGGATGCGCTCCAGCTGCGCGACCGGCTTGCCGGTGTTCGCGTCGATCACGGCGACCTCGGCCGCCGGCGGTGCGAAGACGGAGACGCGCAGCGGCCGGTCGCCGCCGCCGTGCATGCCGAGCACGGCGAAGGGGTCGCCATGGCGGCCGCGGACGATCGCCTCGACGGCGCTCTGGTCGATCGGAAGGGCAGATTCGCTACTCATGAGTTTCCCTGGCTTCCTTCGGGCCCGGGTGATTCTTCGAGCCCCTCGTTTCCGTCTAGCAGGTCGAGGAGGCCGGCGAGCGGGACGCCGACCCAGGTCGGGCGGTTGGCCAGCTCGTAGCCGATCTCGTAGACGGCCTTCTGCAGCAGGAAGAGGTCGAGCAGGCCCTCGGCGAGACGCTCGTCGGTCGGCCAGGTCGGGGCGCCGGCGATGCTCTCGCGATAGGCGGCCAGCACCGCGGCCGTAGTCTGGTCGCGCCACCGGCGGGCCCGCCCGGCGACGGCCTCCCGGTCGATGCCCGGGCGCTGGCCGTAGTGGCTCGCCGCCATCGCCGCGGCGTAGTCGAGCGAGCGCAGCAGGCCCGCGAGATCGCGCAGCGGCGAGGACTTGAGGCGCCGCTCGGCCAGATTGCGTCCCGGCTCGCCCTCGAAGTCGATGATCGTCAGGTCGTTCTGGGCGACCAGGATCTGGCCCAGGTGATAGTCGCCATGGATGCGCGAGCGTGCGCCCGACGGCTTCAGCGCTGCAACCGCCTTGAGCCTGTCCAGCAGGCGTCCCTTGAGGCCGAGCAGGCGCCGGGCGTCGGCCTGCGCCGCCTCGGGCAGGTCCCGCGCCGACTGCAGCCTGGTCAGCAGCTGCCTGGCCTCGGCCTGGGCCTCGCCGACCCAGGCGCGCAGGTCGGCCTTGGTCAGGGGCTCGCAGGCGAAGGCGGGATCGTCCGTCGGCGCCGCCAGTGCACGGTGGAGCTCCGCGGTGCGGCGGCCCAGCAGCGGGCCCAGGCCGAGCTGGGGCGAGAACTCCTCCCTCGGCGCTTCCGTTTCCGGCGCCTGCTCGGTCGGCTGCAGGGCCTGCTCCTCGAGGTCGCGCTCCAGCGCCTCGACGATGACGCCCCAGGCATCGCCCTGGTTGGGAACGAAGGCGTAGGCGGCGGCCAGGGTCGTCGCCTCGCCCTTGCCGTCCAGCGCCTCGATGGAGCCGAGCAGGGCCGGCGTGTTCGGGTAGCCGGCGGTCTCGGTGAGGAAGCGTGCGACCTCGACGTCGGGCTGTTCGCCCGGACGCAGGCGCCGATAGAGCTTCATGATGACCTGGTCGCTGAACACGATCGAGACGTTGCTCTGCTCGACGCCGAGCGGCCGCGGCGCGCCGAAGTCCTCGATCGCCGAGAGGCGTTCGCTGCCGATGCAGCGCAGCCGGCTGCCCTCGTCGCCGCCGTCCCGCCCATCCGCGGGGCCGGCCTGCATGGCCCGCAGCAGCGAGGCGGCGAAGGCCTCGTCCTGGGCGCCGTCGATCAGCGCGCCGATGCGCGGGCCCCTGCGGATCTTGGCCAGGGTGTAGGACAGCTTGGCCGCCCCGGCGCGCAGGTTCTCCTCGCCCCAGCGCGCCGCCAGGGGCAGGAAGTAGCGCTGGCTCTCCTCGCCGATCTCGACGTCGGCGGTGACCAGCAGGTGGTCGCTGTCGCCGAGGCCGCCGAGGGCGGTAAGGGTGACGCTGCGAATCCGCTGGTCCTTGGCGGCGAACCAGCGCTGCAGGGCCAGGTAGGTCGGCAGCGTCTCGGTCTCGAGCTGTCGCTTCTCGCGGCCGCTCAGCACGCTGGCGACCGTGCCGTCGCGGCTGGTCAGGGTGATGAATTCGGGCAGGATTTCGGGCATCTGCTGGTGCCAGGAAGGGGCCTCGGCCTCGTCGGCGAGCAGGAACCAGTAGAAGCCGTAGGCGGGGAGGGTCAGCAGGTAGGGCAGGTCGCCCACCGGCGGGAAGGCGGCGCCGCCGGTCAGCTCGATCGGCACCGCGCCGCGAAAGCGCGACAGGTCGAGCTCGACCGCCTGGGCCGAGCGGCCAAGGTTGGCGACGCACAGGATGCGCTCGTCCTCGTGCTCGCGCACGTAGGCCAGGATCTTGCGGTTGTGCGGGTAGATGAAGCCGATCGACCCGCGCCCGAAAGCCTTCCGGTCCTTGCGCACCGCGACCATGCGGCGGGTCCAGTTGAGCAGCGAGGAGGCGTCGGCGCGCTGCGCCTCGACATTGATCGCCTGGTAGCCGTAGATCGGGTCCATGATCGGCGGCAGGTAGAGCTGCTGAGGGTTGGCGCGCGAGAAGCCGGCGTTGCGGTCGGTCGACCACTGCATCGGCGTGCGCACGCCGTCGCGGTCGCCGAGATAGTAGTTGTCGCCCATGCCGAGCTCGTCGCCGTAGTAGAGGATCGGCGTTCCCGGCATCGACAGCAGCAGGGCGTTCATCAGCTCGATCTTGCGCCGATCGTTCTGCATCAGCGGCGCCAGGCGCCGGCGGATTCCGAGGTTGATCCGCGCGCGGGTGTCGGCGGCGTAGGTCTGCCAGAGGTAGTCGCGCTCCTCCTCGGTGACCATCTCGAGCGTCAACTCGTCGTGGTTGCGCAGGAAGATCGCCCACTGGCAGGCCTCCGGAATCTCCGGGGTCTGGCGGATGATGTCGGTGACCGGGTGCCGGTCCTCCTGGGCCAGCGCCATGTACATGCGCGGCATCAGCGGGAAGTGGAAGCCCATGTGGCACTCGTCGCCGTCGCCGAAGTAGGGGCGGGTGTCCTCGGGCCACTGGTTGGCCTCGGCGAGCAGCATGCGGTCGGCGTACTTCTCGTCCAGGCTGGCGCGGATCTGCTTCAGCACGACGTGGGTCTCGGGCAGGTTCTCGTTGTTGGTGCCCTCGCGCTCGACCAGGTAGGGGATGGCGTCGAGCCGGAGCCCGTCGACCCCCATGTCGAGCCACATGTGCATCACCTTCAGGACCTCCTTGAGGACCCTCGGGTTGTCGAAGTTGAGGTCGGGCTGGTGCGAGTAGAAGCGGTGCCAGAAGAAGGCCTCGGCGACCGGGTCCCAGGTCCAGTTCGACTTCTCGGTGTCCAGGAAGATGATCCGCGTGCCGTCGTAGCGGTCGTCGGTGTCGCTCCAGACGTAGAAGTTGCGCGCCGCCGAGCCGGGCTTGGCCGTGCGCGCCTTCTGGAACCAGGGGTGCTGGTCGGAGGTGTGGTTGATGACCAGCTCTGTGATCACCCTCAGGCCGCGCCGGTGCGCCTCGGCGACGAAGATCTTGAAGTCGCGCATCGTGCCGTAGCTCGGATTGATCGAGCGGTAGTCGGCGATGTCGTAGCCGTCGTCGCGCAGCGGCGAGGGATAGAAGGGCAGCAGCCAGATCGCCGTGACGCCGAGCTCCTGCACGTAGTCCAGGCGTTGCATCAGGCCGGCGAAGTCGCCCAGGCCGTCGCCGTTGGAATCCTGGAAGGCCTTGACGTGGAGCTGGTAGACGATCGCGTCCTTGTACCAGTCGGTGCTGGAGCGATCGATCGCGCCGTCCCGGCGTACCCGGCCGTCGCCGGCCGGGGTGCGCGTCACCTTCGCGGGGAGCGGACTGTCCATGCTCGCCACCTCCTAGCGCGGCGCGCCCGGCGGGATCAGCCGCCAGATCGCATAGGGGCGTTGGGCCGGGTCCAGCCAGAGGTGCTGGACCTTGCCGTGCCAGGTGAAGTGGCTGCCGGTGACCAGGTCCTCGACCTCGACGGTCGCCTCGTCGGGCAGGCCGAACTCCCAGAGCGGCACCTCGAAGGCCGCACCCTGGGCGCTGTGCGGGTCGAGGTTGACGGCGAATAGGAGGAAGCTCGAGAGGTCAGGCGTGCGCTTGCCGTAGTAGAGGATGTTGTCGTTCCAGGCGTTGTAGAATTCCACGTTGGCGAACTCCTGCAGCGCCGGGTGGCGGCGGCGCAGGTCGTTGAGCAGCCGCACGTCGTCCTTGATGTGGCCGGGCCGATCCCAGTCCCAGGCACGGATCTCGTACTTCTCGGAGTTGAGGTACTCCTCCTTGCCGGGCACGGCGGCGGCCTCGCACAGCTCGAAGCCGCTGTAGAGGCCGTAGTTGCCGGCCAGCGTCGCGGCCAGCGCCAGGCGGACGCGGAAGCCGGCGCGGCCGCTGTGCTGCAGGTAGTAGGGGTTGATGTCCGGCGTGTTGACGAAGAAGTTCGGCCGCATGTAGTGGCGGCACTCCTCCCGGGTCAGCTCGGTCAGGTAGTCGGCCAGCTCCTGCTTCTGGTTGCGCCAGGTGAAGTAGGAGTAGGACTGGCTGAAGCCGATCTTGGCGAGCCGCTTCATGACCTTGGGCCGGGTGAAGGCCTCGGCCAGGAAGATCGCCTCCGGGTGGCGTGCATGGACGTCGCCGATCAGCCACTCCCAGAAGGGAAAGGGTTTGGTGTGGGGGTTGTCGACCCGGAAGATCGTCACGCCCTGCTCGATCCAGAAGAGGACGACGTCGCGCAACGCCAGCCACAGGCCCGGGATGGCGTCGCGGTAGAAGTGGACGTTGACGATGTCCTCGTACTTCTTCGGCGGGTTCTCGGCGAACTTGATGGTGCCGTCCGGGCGCCAGTCGAACCACTCCGGATGCTGCTTGATCCAGGGGTGGTCCGGCGAGCACTGGATGGCGAAGTCGAGGGCGATCTCCAGCCCCTCGACGCGCGCCGCCGACACCAGGCGCCGGAAGTCCTCGAGCGTGCCGAGTTCAGAGTGGATCGCGTCGTGGCCGCCGTCCTGCGCGCCGATCGCGTAGGGGCTGCCGGGATCGTCGGGCTCGGGGACCAGGCTGTTGTTGCGGCCCTTGCGGTTGGTCTTGCCGATCGGGTGGATCGGCGGGAAGTAGAGCACGTCGAAGCCGAGCTCGCGCACGTAGGGCAGGCGGGCGATGACGTCATCGAAGGTGCCGTGGCGCGCGGCGTCGCCCGACTGCGAGCGCGGCATCAACTCGTACCAGGCGCTGAAGGCGGCGGCCGGGCGGTCGGCGAAGACCTGCAGCACTTTGTTGTAGTGCGACAGGTTGGTGCGCGGTCCGGCCCGGCGCAGCAGCGCCGCCGTGTCGTCGCTCATCAGCAGGGAGAAGCGGTCGCCCTCGACGGCGTCCGCCCGCAGCGCCTCGTCGAGCCGCGCCATGGCCTTGCGATCCTCGGCGGTGCCGCGCTCGGCCTGGGCCAGGGCGCTGGCGACCAAACGGCAGCCCTCTTCGATCTCCAGGCCGATCGGCACGCCCGCCCCGTACTTCTTCGAGACCTCGCCGCGCCAGCTCGCGAAGAGATCGCGCCAGGCGACGAGCGTGAAGTCGTAGAGGCGGTTCTCCGGCAGCTCGGCCGAGCCGTGCCAGCGGTCGTTGTCGAACAGCACCATCGGCGCCTCGGTCCAGGCGCTCTCCGTGGCGCCGGCGGGACGAACCAGCAGCGCCGCCTCGAGGACGTCGTGACCGTCGCCGAAGATGTCCGCCTCGACCCGGAAGCGGCCGCCGGCGACGCTCTTCGCCGGAAAGCGGCCCCCGTCGATCTCGGGTTCGACGCCCTCGATGGCGATGCGGTCGGCGGCGAGTTCGCGCAGGCGCGTGTCCTCTCGCGTGTCCTCTCGCGTGTCCTCTGCGGCGTGCAGTGGACCCGTGGTGGCGCGCTTCGGCGCCCGCGCCTTCTTCGGCGCGGTGGGCTTCTTTTCCTTGGCCGTCACGTGATCAATCCGCCTCCCCGTGCGGTTCCTGGTCGTCGGTTTCCAGCCTGCCCTACAGCGGCGGGAAGCCGGCTCAGCCTAACCCCGGCGACCGCCGATCGTTAAGCGTCCAGCCGGCTGGAGCACCGGCAAGGAGCCGCGGCGGCGGTCTGTGCGGGAGACCGGACGTCGGGACGTTGTGGTTCCTAACGCCAGAGCCGGGCCGGCGTTCCGCCCGCGCCGGCAGCGGGCGCGCCGTCAGGGATCGAGCGGGAAGCTGATCCGCCAGCGCAGGCCGCCTTCGGGGAAGTCGAGCTCGGCGGTCCCGGAGATCGCGTCGGGTACCAGCTTCTCGAGCATCAGCCGCCCGAAGCCGGCGGCGTCGGGCTCGACCACCGGCGGCCCGCCGACCTCGTGCCATACCAGGGTCACGCAAGGTCCGTCGGCGGCCACCTCGACGTTCCAGGCGACCTCCACCGATCCGCTCTCGACCGACAGGGCACCGAACTTCGTCGCGTTGGTCGAGAGCTCATGGATGGCGAGTGCCAGGTTCTGCGCCTGGTTGGCGCCCAGCTCGAGGTCGGGCCCCTCGATCCTCACCGCCTGGCGGGGGCCGTCGGGCAGGTAGGCCAGCTGGTCCTCGACCAGTTCCTGAAGTGAGGCCGCCGACCAGCCGCGGTTGACAAGTATGTCGTGCGCACTGGCGAGCGCGCTGAGGCGCGCCGAGAAGCGCTTGATGAAGTCCGTCGGGCTGTCGACGTTGCGTGCGGTCTGGCGCGCGATCGCCTGCACGATCATCAGAATGTTCTTGGTCCGGTGGGTGAGCTCGCGCAGCACGATGCGCAGCTGCGTCTCGACGGCCTTCTCGTCGGTGACGTCGATCGCGACGCAGGAGATGCCGGAGATCGTTCTGTCGGTCCCCTCGTGCAGCGGCTCGATGAACAGCTTGAACCAGCGATCCTTTCCGGCGCTCGGCAAGGGCACCTCGACCACGGTCGTCTCCCCGGTCTCGAGCACTGCCCGCTTGGCCGGCTCGATGGTCGCGAGGGTGACGTCCGGCAGGCCCAGCTCCCGCTCGGTGCGGCCGATGAACTGCCGGTCCGCCAGCTCCTGCGGCGGGTTGTACATCCAGGTGTAGGTCAGATTGCGATCCTGCTGGAAGACGGTGACGCCGGAGCCGCGCAGGGTCAGGTCGAAGCGCTCGCTGATCTCCTGCAGCTCGCGGGTGCGCGCCTCGAGCGCGCTGCTCAGCTCGGTCTCGGCCTTGCGCAGCTTTGCCGAAGTCTCCCTGTGCGCGGCAGCTTCCTTGCGCAGCCCCTCGTTCATGGCCTGCAGCTCGCCCGGCGAGAGCAGGGACAGGAAGCTCGGCACCAGCGACCAGAGCGTCATGGCCGTGTAGAGCGAGACGACCGCCGTCGCCGCCTTGATCAGGCCCTCGGCCCCGTAAGCGGGAATCCAAAGCGTCACCACGCCCGCCAGGTGGGTCAGGGCGCTGAGCAGGATGAAGAGCACGAAGAGGTAGCCGAGCCGGCGCTCGACCGGTCGCAATCCCTCGCGCTTCCTCACGAACGACAGGATCGCCAGGGGGATCGCGAAGTAGGCGACGGCGATGAGCGCGTCGGACACGGCGTGGAGGGCGACGAGGTCGGATCGCCAGAGCAGGCAATCGCCGTGGGGCATGAAGGAAGCCGCCCCGAAGAGGTACTGCAGCAAGCTATCCATCGGCGAATCCCGACTTGCATGGCGCCCGGCGTCCCCTAGCACCGGGCATCGCCCAACGGCAATCCAACTTGTCCGCTCCGGCGGAACCGCCGGAACCGCCGGAACCGCCGGATCCGGCTCCGGTACGCTCGGCCCGGCTCCGGCGCCCAGACGAGAATACCCCGGCTCTTGGGCGAGAGAGCCGGGGTTTCAGCAATCGGGATCCTCGTTGGTTCACCGCGTGGCGTCGAGCGCCTGCGCCTGGACCAGGTCGAACATCGCCCCCGACAGGCTGCTCACGATCGACCAGGATTCCGCGATCGCGTCGCGAAGGCCGTAGTCCTGCGGGCCGGCCGGTGCGACGCGCGCCGCCGGCACCGGCTCCGCCGCCTCGGCACTGGAGATCAGCCGGACGCGCGGCTTCGAGGGCTCCTCCGCGGCGGTCACGATCGGCTCCACCGCCGCGGGTGCCTTCGCGACGGTCGCCGGGCGCCGGCTCTGCCTGGCTTCGGCCAGGGCGCCGGAGAGGTCGCGCAGCAATGCCGGGCTCGCCCTGCCGCTCGGGGCCTGCTGCCGCTCCTGCTCGAAGGCGCGGATGGCGCTGCGCGTCTGCGGCCCGAGCTTGCCGTCGAGCGGGCCTGGATCGAAGCCGAGCTGAGTCAGCGACGCCTGGATCCGGCGAATCTCGGCCGAGCGCCGATCGGCGGCCTGCTGCGCGGTCTCCATGCGCTGGAGTTGAGGCTCCGAGGAGCGATAGGCCGAGCGGTGCTCCTGCATCACGGCCTGCTGGAACAGCGCGACCGGCTCGGCGACCCGGGGCGGGGCGGCCTCGCCGGCCTGCGCGGCGGAGACGCCCGCGACCAGGACGAGGCTCGCCGCCAGGGCGAGTGTGCGAGCCGGTAAGAGGCCCACGGGGATCGTGCCGAACGAGCGTGTCATCTGGTCCTCCTGGACTCTGGTCCGGGGCACAGGCGCTCTGTCATGCCATCGACCCCTCGATGGCTCTGCGCCGCCGCTCCACCGTCCTGCTTGCGCGAACCAACGCGGTTCCGCAGCGGGAAGTTCCCGCGGCGCCGGGTGCGTCGCCCGGACAGGTCAGGGCATGAAAGAACCCGGCCGGAGCAGGCTCCGGCCGGGTTCTTTCATGCTGAGGACGAGGGCTGCGGGGAGGGGCCCCGCCGGTCAGTCGGCGGTCAGTCGGCGGCCTTCTGGCGGAAGAACAGCGCCTGGCCGATCGCGGCCCGCACGGTGTCGTCCTGGTAGGGCTTGGTGATCAGGAAGGAGGGCTCGGGCCGCTCGCCGGTCAGCAGACGCTCCGGGAAGGCCGTGATGAAGATGACGGGCACGTCGAAGCTGGAGAGAATCTCGGTCACGGCATCGATGCCCGACGAGCCGTCGGCCAGCTGGATGTCCGCGAGGACCAGGCCCGGCCGCTCTCGCTGGGCCGTGCTGACCGCCTCGCTGCGCGTCCGCGCGACGGCGATGACGTCGTGGCGCAGCCCCTTCACGATCATCTCCAGGTCGGCCGAGATGATCGGCTCGTCCTCGATGATCAGGACGCGCGTGCGGGCCTGACGCTCGATCTCGCCGATGGCGTCGGCGATCAGGCCCTGAACCTCCTCCGCGGTGCTGTCCAGGATGGTCGCGGCTTCCTCGACGGAGAAGCCTTCCAGCGCGGTCAGCAGCAGCGCCTGGCGGCTGCGCGGGGTCAGTCGCTCCAACCGCCGCTGGGCACCGGACTCCCCGGGGCTTTCCGGCTCAGAGGGTTCGTAGTCGTCGTTGTGGGTGCTCGCCCAGATCCGATGGAAAACCTTGTAGAGCCCGGCCCGCGGCCCGAGCTCGCGCGGAAAGTCCTCCGGCTCGGCGAGCAGCGCCTCCAGGGTCGCCACGACGAAGGCGTCGCCGGCTTCCTGCTGCCCTCTGAGCGCGCGGGCGTAGCGCCTCAGAAAGGGGATCTGTGGAGCGATCATGGTCGAGAGCGACAAAGCGGAACTCCTTGTTGGAACGCCCGGCGCGGGTCCAGTCTCGCCGGTTCGGATAGCAGAAGGGCGACGCGATGACTAGGGCGTTGCTTGGTGGAACCTGCCCCATCTGGGAGCGTTCTGATTGCATAGTAGTTGATCCGCTCCAACTCGGGAACGAGGGAGACGAGATCGATAGAACAGCAGGACGGCGGCACGGATCGGCCGAAAACGGCCGATGAACTACAAGGAGTTGTGGCAAGCCGCCATGCGTGATTTTGGACCCGGTATCAAGACTCAGCGACGCGCGACACCGCCCCTCTCCGGGCGCAGCGGCTGGCCCCAGCCCGTGAGCGCCGAAATGCCGGCCGACATCCCTTGGATCGGTCGCCAGCTCGGCGAGTTGTTCGATGATGTCCTGCAGGAACCCCTGCCGGATCGCTTTGCCGAACTGCTGCGTTGCCTCGAGGCCCGGGAGCGCGACGGCGGGGACTGAAAACGCCGGCCGTCACCGCGCTTCCGGATTAGGTAAGTCGGCCGCGCCCGCTTCGAGGCCGTCGAGCACTCGGCGCAACAACTGGCCGTCGAGCGGCTTCGCCAGAAGCGGCCGATGCTTGTGCGCTGCCGGCAGTACGGCCTGGTCACCATAGCCGGTCGCAAAGACGAAGGGGATGCCGAGTTCGGCCAGGCGATCCGCCACGGCGAAGCTGGTCTCTTGCCCCAGATTGACGTCGAGCACCGCAAAGTCCGGCTTCTCGATGCCGATCCTGTCGTAGGCGGCGCTTACGCTGGGGACGCTCTCGGCCGTCGAAAAGCCCGTCTCGCGCAGCAGGTCCTCCGTCTCGATCGCGAGGATCATGTTGTCCTCGACGATCAGCGCGTGGCCGGCCGATCGCCGGTAGGGAGCCGGCGTCCCGCTCCAGGCCTCCTCCCTCGCCATCGGATCCTCGAGCGGGGCCGGGACGACATGCTGCGCAGGCACCATGAAGTTGGCTCGCAGGCCCTCGGGCCGGAACTCGATCTCGGCGCGGCCGTGCAGGTCGTAGGGGACGGACCGCTCGATGATGGTCGAGCCGAAGCCACGATGGTCGGGTAGCGTGACCGGTGGCCCGTGCGACTCGCTCCATTCGACGACCATGTCGCCCTCTTCGCCCTCCAGCCGCCAGGCGACCGCGACCGAGCCCTCGCCGTTCGACAGCGCGCCGTACTTTCCGGCATTGGTCATCAGCTCGTGGAAGACCAGGGCGAGCGTCGAGAAGGCCTGGGGCCGGATCAGCAGCTCCGGTCCCTGCAGCTGCACCCGCTCGGGCTGCCGCAGCAGGTAGGCCGCGACCTCGGCCTCGACCAGGCCGCGGAAGGAAGCGGGTCCCCAGTTATCGCGGGTGATCTGGTCGTGCGCGCGGGCAAGCGCCTGGATGCGGTCCCCAAGCACTTCGGCGAACTCGTCGACGTTGTCGAAGCCGGGCCGGCTCTGGCCCACGATCGCGCGCATCAGCGCCAGGATGTTGCGCACCCGGTGGTTCAGCTCTGCGATCAGCAGGTCCTGCTTCTGGCGCGCCTGCTCGCGGTCGCGCGAGACCACCTCGCCCAGACTGAGCATGACTTCCAGGATCGTGACCCGCAGCGCCTCGGCGAAGTGACGGTCGGCGGAGCTCCAGGGCTCCGACTGGCCGCGCACGACCTCCTGCCACAGCTCGAAGGATCTGCGTGGCGTCAGGCGCGGTCCGCTGGGACCGGGGGTGACGGCCTTGGCCGGGTCTCCGGCCCACGTGACCTCGCCGGCCACCTCGCGGCGGAACAGGACTAGGTAGTCCCTCGGCGCACGCGAGATCGGCACGGCGAGCAGGCCGGCGATCTCGGGCAGGAGGCTCTCTGCCTCGGGATAGACCTCCGAGAGCCGGTCGGTGGCGTAGAGCTCGCTTCCGGCTGTCCGCGTCAGGAAGTCGGCCAGGGCTTCGAACTGCTCCGGCGTCGGCGTCACGCCCTTCAGCGTCGCTTCGCCCTCGGCCCAGATGCCGACGCCGTGGCAGGCCAGCACCTGTTGCATCTCGTCGAGGTAGGCCGCGATGTTCTGCGCCGTCGTCGCCGCGGACGCCAGGCTGCCCATCAGCCGGAGGTGCAGCGAGCGGGCGCGCTCATCGTAGGCGACCTCCTCCTTGCGCTCGCCGGATTCGACCAGTAGCGAGAAGACCTGACCGAACAGCTCGGCCGCGGTGCGCGTCTCGAGCGGCAGGATCAGCGGCTCGCGATGGTGGCAGGCCAGCAGCCCCCAGAGCCGGCCGCCGACGATCACCGAGACCGACATGGAGCCACGCACGCCCATGTTCGACAGGTATTCGAGATGAATCGGCGAGACCGAGCGCAGCCCCGACATCGACAGGTCGAGCGGCGCGCCCTGGGCGTCGCGCGCCGGCACGACCGGGACCGGCTCGGCGGCGGCGTCGGCGATCAGGCGCAGCCAGTTGCGCAGGTAGAGCCGACGCGCCTGCTGGGGAATGTCGGCGGCCGGGAAGTGCTGGCCCAGGAAGGAGGGCATGCCGCCGCGCAGCGACTCGGCGACGACCTTGCCGGATCCGTTGTCGTCGAAGCGATAGACCATGACGCGGTCGTAGCCGGTCAGCGCCTGGAGCAGGCGCGCGGCGTCGCGGAGCAGCTGGTCGAGGCCGTTCGTCGCCTGGAGGCGGCCGATCATCGCGCGAACCGAGCCGCTCGCGGAAGCGAGACCGGTGTCGTGGGCGGGTTCGCCCTCGATCACGATCGTCCCGCCGGACAGATGCACCGACAGGTCCAGCGGCGGCCGCCCTGCCGCGATCCCGACGTTGAAGAGCGGCTCGACGGCGTTCGCGCCGCGCAGGTACTGCAGGCGATTGCGCAGGGCGTGAATCGCCTCGCCGCTCAGCACCTCGTTCGCCGGCCTGCCGAGCAGCTGCTCGGCAGGCCGGCCGAGCCAATCCTCGCAGTTCGCCGAGACGCGCTGAACGACCCAGTCCGGCGAGACGGCGAGCAGGAAGCCGAAGGGCTGGATCGCGCCCAGCAGGTGGATCGGCTCCCGGTCGCAGTTGGTCAGGTCGACCTGGAAGGTCTCCGGGACTTCCGCCTCCGTCTCCTGGCCGCGCTCCCCCTTGCCAGGCGGCGGCCGGTCCCTTCGAGTGCCGGTCAAGACGGGCGTCCAGGGCAGGCGTCGAGCGCCACCAGATAGGCCTCGAAGACCGCGCGGGCACCCGCCGACGCCTCCGACGACTCGGACTCCGAGGCGGGCCGGCGGTCGAGCAGCGCGAGGAAGCTGGTCCACAGCGCCTCGGATCCGCCATGGCCGAGGAAGCCGGTCGTGGCGCGCACCGCGGGATCGTCCGACCGAGCGACGACCCTCATCATGAGCCTCGCACCGTTGCGCGAGCCCTCCAGGGCATAGGCGAGGCCGAGTTGCCGGTGGCGGCCGCCGGCCTCGACGGCGACCGGCGCCGGCGCCGCGAGGCCCAGCCGCTCGAGGTCGGCGAGCAACGCGTGGCGCCGACGCCGTCTCGGCCAGTCCGGGAGGATCCCCTCGATGCCGCCGCGCTCAAGAGCCAGCTCCAAGGCCGGTACGACGCTGGCGCTGACCGAGAGGAAGCGCTCGTAGTCGCGGCGGCGGGCGAAGTCGAGGCGGGCGAAAGCCTCGTCGAGACGAGCGTGGACCTCCTCGATCTCCCGCCGCAGCCGGAAGCGCAGGTTCTGGCCCTCACCCTCCAGGGGGACCTGGGCATGCCGAGCCACCCTGCGCGGCGTCGGCAGCGCGACGTCGGGCGCCTGCGGCCGGGGCGCCTGCGGTAGGGGCGCCTCGGCAACTGCCTGCGGCGCCCTTTCCTGTGTGGAAAGCGCTTGCACAAGGGATTGGAAAAGGCGGGCCAAGGGACTTCTTCCGGTGGATGATCGGCTTTGGACTGGACGAACCGTCGGGCGCCGCGACCGATCCTGTCACCGCCTCGATCGATCTGCTGCCCCTCCACAGAATATAAGACACGGTGTCGGGGATAGGTTCCATGGTCCCCGGCGCGAGGTTCCGCGGGCGCAGGAGGCCGTCCTACGGATTGTAGAGCGCGCCGGAATCCCTTAGAACCTCCTCCATGGTCCCATGCGGCGAAACGGAAGAGCGAGCGGAATGACGCGCCTTGCGTCGGCCCTGCCCTGGCTGGCGATCCTGCTGATCGCCTTCGCCGCGCCCGCCCTCGCCGATGCGCCGGCGGCGGCGTCGGCCGCTGCTCACGCTCTGCACGGTCATGTCCTGCCCGCCGACACCGGCGAGGCCGCTGCCGCGCCGTCGGCCCGCCACGCGGACCGCAAAGGGCACCAGAGCGGCGAGCGCACGGCTCACGACGACGGCACCACGTCCTGCTGCACGGCCGGCTGCGGCACGGCGGCCCTTGCCGATGGCGCTCCGAGACTGGCCGGCCCCGTGCCGAGACGCCTGCGGACGCCCTGGATGAACCCGGTCGCCCTCGACCGCGCGACCAGCCCGCCGCACCGGCCGCCACGCATTCTGGCCTGAGCGTTCCGGACCGCCCGCGGCGGAGCTTCCGCACCGACCGGGCCCCGCGACCCCCCATGCGAAGCTTTCGTCGGCCGCCGAGCAGGCGCGCCCGAAGCTCCGCCAACGCTTCGGTTCCGCCGCCCCCGTGCCGAGATCCCGCGCCGGGATGCGGAACCCGCTAGAGGAAGATCCCATGACCCGCAGTTCCCTGGGTGCCGTTGCGGCAGCCCTGCTTGCCAGTCCCCTTCTCTTCGGCGCCGGCCAGGCGCTCGCCGCGGGCGAGCACGGCGGCGGCCACGGTCGCGCAGCGATCGGCGCGCCGGGCGAGGCGGCAGCCGCCGACCGGACCGTCGAGATCGCCATGTACGACAACTACTACGAGCCCGAGCGCCTCGAGGTCGCCGGCGGCCAGACCGTCCGCTTCCTGGTCCGCAACGAGGGCTCGCTGGTGCACGAGTTCAACATCGGGACCGCGGAGCAGCACGCCGCTCACCGCGACGAGATGATGATGATGGTCGAGCACGGCGTGCTGCTGGCTGACCGCATCGACCGGGAGCGCATGAAGATGGACATGGGCGGCGGCCGCACCATGGAGCACGACGATCCCAGCAGCCTGCTGCTCGAGCCAGGCGAGACGGCCGAGCTCGTCTGGACCTTCCCCGAGAGCGGCACCCTGGAGTTCGCCTGCAACGTGCCGGGCCACTACGAGGCCGGGATGGTCGGCGACCTGGGCATCCAGAAATGAGCGGCGCGAGCGGGAGAGGCGCCCTGGGCCGGCCGCGAAGGGTCGGCCGGGGGCTCTGCCTGGCGCCGCTGTTCGCGGCCGTCCTCGGCGTTCTGGCGCCGCTGCCGGCCGGTGCGGCCGAATACGACCTGGCCATCGAGCCGGTCACCGTCGAGCGCGACGGCGCGACCCGCACGGTGATTGGCTACAACGGCCAGTCGCCCGGGCCGACCCTGCGGTTCCGGGAGGGCGAGGAGGTCACGATCAGGGTGACCAACCGCCTGCAGGTGTCCAGCTCCATCCACTGGCACGGCATCATCCTGCCGAGCGGCATGGACGGCGTGCCCGGCCTGTCGTTCGACGGCATCGAGCCGGGGGAGACCTTCACCTACCGCTTCCCGGTCACCCAGAGCGGCACCTACTGGTTCCACAGCCACAGCGAGCAGCAGGAGCAGGACGGCGCCTACGGCTCGATCGTTATCGAGCCCGAGGGCCGCGAGCCTTTCCGCTACGACCGGGACTACGTCGTCCTGCTGTCCGACGAGCACGACCACGCCGGGGCGACGATCCTGAACAACCTCAAGACCATGCCCGACTACTACAACCGGCAGCAGCGGACCGTCGGCGACTTCTTCGCCGACGTTTCCGACAGGGGGCTGGGCGCCACCCTCGCCGAGCGCGCCGCCTGGGGCGAGATGCGCATGATGCCGACCGACATCACCGACGTTCAGGACTATCGCTACCTGATCAACGGGCGCGATCCCGGGCAGAACTGGACCGCGCTCTTCGATGCCGGCGAGCGGATCCGGCTGCGCTTCATCAATGCCTCGGCCATGACCTACTTCGACCTGCGCATCCCCGGCTTGCAGATGACCGTGGTGCAGGCCGACGGCAACAACGTGCAGCCGGTCCCGGTCGACGAACTCCGCATCGCGGTGTCGGAAACCTTCGACGTGATCGTGCGGCCGACCGAGGCCAGGGCCTACACGCTCTTCGCCGAGACGATGGCGCGCGACGGCTACGCCCGCGCCACCCTGGCCCCGCGGGAGGGGATGACGGCGGAGGTCCCGGAGTTGCGAGAGCCGCCCTTGCTGACCATGGCCGACATGAGGCTGGCGCACGGCGACATGGGCCATGGCGACATGGGCCACGGCGAGACGGGCGAGGCCGGCATGGGCGAGGCCGACACGGGCGAGGCCGACATGGGCGAGGCCGGCATGGACCATTCGACGATGACCGGCGAGGCGGCCGAGGGTGGCATGGCGGGCATGGATCATGCGCAGATGGGCCACGGGGCCGCGACCGGGGCGGCGGCCGATCCCTTCTATGCGCCAGGCAGCGGCCTGACGCCGAGCGCCGCCGGGGGCGGCCGCTTCCTGTCCTACGCGGATCTCAAGGCGCAGCGCCCGCTCTACGCGGAGCGGCCGGCGGGACGCGAGATCGAGATCCGGCTGACCGGCAACATGGAGCGCTACATCTGGTCGATCAACGGCATCAAGTACGAGGACGCCGAGCCGATCCGCCTGCAGTACGGCGAGCGGGTCCGCTTCAAGTTCGTCAACGAGACCATGATGACCCATCCGATGCACCTGCACGGCATGTGGTCGATCCTCGACGCCGGCAGCGGCAAGTGGAATCCGGTCAAGCACGTCGTCAGCGTCGCGCCCGGCACCACGGTCTACACCGAGACCGAGGTCGACGCGCCCGGCCGCTGGGCCTTCCACTGCCACCTGCTCTACCACATGGCCTCGGGCATGTTCCGCGAGGTCCGGGTCGAGGGTGGCCCCCAGTCGGCGGCACTGCCGACCTCTCCGGCCAGGGGGGAATGACGATGCGGCAGCCGACCGACCGGATCACGCCGCTGCTGGCGGTCGCGATCCTTGCCTGTGCGGCTCTTCCGGGCGCTGCCCGGGCGGCGGAGAAGAGCCCGCTGGTCGTCAGCGCGGTGGCCTTCGAGCGCATGGAATATCGCCTGGGCGACGAGGGCGACCTGCTGGCCTGGGAGGGCGAGGCCTTCGTCGGCACCGACGAGTGGAAGCTGCGCCTGGAGAGCGAGGGAGAGTGGTCGCTCGACGGCCACGGCTTCGAGACGCTGGAAAGCCAGGTGCTGATCCAGCGTCCCCTCGACGAGTTCTTCGACCTCAAGGCGGGCCTGCGCTACGACGCGCCGAGCGGCCCGAACCGGCTCTACGGCGTCCTCGGGCTGAGCGGCCTCGCGCGGCAGTGGGTCGAGGTCGAGGCCGCGCTCTTCTTCTCCGAGGAAGGCGGCGCGCCCTCGGCCCGGCTCGAGCTCGAGTACGAGTTGCTGCTGACCAACCGGATCATCCTGACGCCCGCCGTGGAGGTCGACTTCGCCTTTGCCGACGACGAGGAGATCGGCGTCGGTGCCGGCCTGTCGACCAGCGAGCTCGGGCTGCGCCTCAGCTACGACCTGCTCTACCGGGACGTGGCGCCGTACCTCGGCCTGCACTGGGAGAAGGCCTATGGAAAGACCGCCGAGTTCGGGCGCGAGGAGGGCGAGGGCACCGACGAGTTGTTCGCCGTGATCGGTGTCCGGTTGAGATTCTGAGCGGCCTGGCCGGAAGGGCGGTCGCCGAAGGCCTTGACCTTCCAGCGACTGGAAGGACCACGGTAGGGGTCCGCCGCCCTTCCGGCCGGCCCTGGGAGCCTTGGATATGACGGAACAGGACGCGAAGACGACGACCGACCCGGTCTGCGGCATGACCGTCGACCCGGCACGCTCGCCGCACAGCCACCAGCACGAGGGCACGCGCTACCATTTCTGCTCGGCCGGCTGCCTGGCGAAGTTCGAGGCCGATCCGTCCCGCTACCTCGGCGAGGCGCCGGTGCCCGACGAGCCGGCGCCGCCCGGCACGCTCTACACCTGTCCGATGCATCCTGAGATCGTCCAGGAGGGCCCCGGGACCTGCCCGAAGTGCGGCATGGCCCTGGAGCCGATGGGCGTTCCGGCTGGCGACGAGGGGCCCAACCCCGAGCTGGCCGACATGACCCGGCGCTTCTGGGTCAGCCTGGTCCTGTCGCTGCCGCTGCTGGCCCTGGAGATGGGCCAGCATGTCTTCGGCCTGCCGGTCGACACCCTGGTCCCGCATGCGGCCAGCCCCTGGATCCAGCTCGTCCTGGCGACGCCGGTGCTGTTCTGGGGCGGCTGGCCGTTCTTCGAGCGGGGCTGGAACTCGGTGGTCACCGGCCACCTCAACATGTTCACCCTGATCGCGCTCGGCACCGGCGCCGCCTATCTCTACAGCCTGGTGGGGACCTTGCTGCCGGGCCTGTTCCCGGCGTCCCTGCAGACGGCCGCCGGCACCGTGCCGGTCTACTACGAGAGCGCGGCGGTGATCGTCACCCTGGTGCTGCTCGGCCAGGTCCTCGAGTTGCGGGCGCGCGAGCGTACCTCGGGCGCGATCCGGGCGCTGCTCGACCTCGCGCCCAAGACCGCGCGGCGGATCGGCGCGGCGGGCGAGGAGGAAGAGGTGCCGGTCGAGGAGGTGCGGCCGGGCGACCGGCTGCGGGTCCGCCCCGGCGACAAGGTGCCGCTCGACGGCGTCCTGGTCGAGGGCCGCAGCAACCTCGACGAATCGATGCTGACCGGCGAGCCGCTGCCGGTCGAGAAGGCCGCCAGCGACCGCGTCACCGGCGGCACGCTGAACGGCTCGGGCAGCTTCGTCTTCGAGGTCGACCGGGTCGGCGGCGAGACGCTGCTGGCCCAGGTCGTCCAGATGGTCGCCGAGGCGCAGCGGTCGCGCGCGCCGATCCAGAAGCTGGTCGACCGGGTCTCCGCCGTCTTCGTGCCGGCGGTGATCGTCTCGGCGGTGCTGGCCTTCGCGGCCTGGTCGATCTTCGGCCCGGCACCGGCCCTGGCCTATGCCCTGGTCGCTGCGGTCAGCGTGCTGATCATCGCCTGTCCCTGCGCCCTCGGCCTGGCGACGCCGATGTCGATCATGGTCGCGACCGGTCGCGGCGCCGGTCTCGGCGTCCTGGTCAAGAACGCCGAGGTCCTGGAGCGCTTCGCCAAGGTCGGCACCCTCGTCGTCGACAAGACCGGCACCCTGACCGAGGGGCGGCCGCGGCTGACCCGCATCGTCGCCGCCGGCGGGCGCGGCGAGGCGGAGGTGCTGCGCCTGGCGGCCAGCCTGGAGACGGGCAGCGAGCACCCGCTCGCCGCCGCGATTGTCGCCGCCGCCAAGGAGCGCGACATCGCGCCGGCCAGGACGGAGGCCTTCGACAGCGTCACCGGCAAGGGCGTGCGCGGGCAGGTCGAGGGGCAGGCCCTGGCCCTGGGCACGGCCAGCCTGATGCAGGATCTGGGGGTCGAGTCGCAGCCGCTGGAGGAGCAGGCCGACGCCCTGCGCCGCGAGGGCGCCACGGTGATGTTCCTGGCGGTCGAGGGCGCGCTGGCGGGACTGCTGGCGGTCGCCGACCCGATCAAGGAGACGACCCCCGAGGCCATCGAGGCGCTGCACCGCGCCGGCCTGACCATCGTCATGGCGACCGGCGACAACCGCGTCACCGCCCAGGCCGTGGCGGGCCAGCTCGGCATCGACCGGGTCGAGGCCGAGGTCATGCCGGAGGACAAGGCCCGGCTGGTCAAGGAGCTGCAGGCGCAGGGACAGGGCGTGGCCATGGCCGGCGACGGCATCAACGACGCCCCCGCCCTGGCCCAGGCCGACGTCGGCATCGCCATGGGCGCCGGCGCCGACGTCGCGGTCGAGAGCGCCGGCATGACGCTGATCAAGGGCGACCTGCGCGCCGTCCTGCGGGCGCGCAACCTCTCCGCCGCGACCATGCGCAACATCCGCCAGAACCTGTTTCTCGCCTTCGTCTACAACGCGCTCGGCGTGCCGATCGCGGCGGGCGTGCTCTACCCCTTCTTCGGCATCCTGCTCAGCCCGATGATCGCGGCGGCGGCCATGAGCCTCAGCTCGGTCTCGGTGATCGGCAACGCGCTGCGGTTGCGCCGGGAGAAGCTCGATGGCTGATCGCGGCGGGCCCGCGCGGGGGCGCTTCCGCCTGCTTATCGCCGCCGGAGTCCTGGTCCTGGTGGCGCTCGCCGTGCCCTTCGCGGTCGGGCCCTGGCGCGGCGAGCCGCCGGCTGCGGGGCTGCGGCCGGACGCGGCGGCCTTCGTCGCCGAGGGGGCGGCGCTCTACGCGGAGCACTGCGCCTCCTGTCACGGCGCCGACCTGGGAGGACAGGCCAATTGGCGCGAGCGCAACGCCGAGGGCCGCCTGCCGGCGCCGCCGCACGACGCCAGCGGCCATACCTGGCACCACAGCGGCGAGCAGCTCTTCGCGCTGACCAAGTATGGGCCGGCGGCGCTGGTCGGCCAGGGCTACGAGAGCGACATGCCGGCCTACGAGGGCATACTGGACGACCGCGAGATCTGGGCCGTGCTGTCCTACATCAAGAGCCGCTGGCCAACGGAGATCCGCGCCCGCCACGACGGCATCGACGAGGCGGCGCGGTAGCCCGGGAGGAGCTCCGACCCGCGCCCATTCCGGCCAACAGGCGGACGTCAGCCCGCCGCGTAGGTGCGTTGGGTCAGCGGCGTGGCGGCGATGCGCTTGCGCAGCAGTTCGAGCAGGCCGGCCTCGGCGCGGTTCAGCTTGGCGGCGGGATTCCAGACCAGGAAGATGTCGATCTGCGGGGGCTCCTCGTAGGGCGGCAGGCGCCACAGCCGGCCGGCGGCGACGTCGTCCTGGGCGACATGGAGGGGCAGGGGCCCGATGCCCAGCCCGGCGACGATCATGCGCCGGACCTCCTCGAGGCTGGAGGAGATCCCGACGATGGCGCTGTCGAGGCCGGCGCGGGCGCGCAGCAGCGCCACCGGCCGCAGGGCGTCGGCGGGCTGGTCGGTCTGGAAGGAGACCGAGGTCTCGCCGCGCAGGTCCTCGAGGGTCAGGCCGCCGCGCCGGAACAGCCGGTGCTTGGGCCCGCAGAAGAAGCCGAAGAACTCGCGGTAGATCTGCTCGTACTCGAGCCGGGGGTCGCGCTCGCGTACCAGGCAGAGCCCGAAGGAGGCCTGCTTCTGCAGCACGGCCTTGACGACCTGCTCGCTGGTCGTGACGCCGAGCGTGAAGGTCGCGCGCGGGTGGGCGGCGTGGAACTCGGCGAGCGCGCCGTCGAGCAGCGGCGAGATGACATGGCTGGTCAGCGCGATGGCGACGCGCCCGGTGATCTCTTCCTGGACCTCGCGCAGCAGGATCGGCAGGCGCGAGACCGTGCCGAAGACCTCGACGCACTCCTCGTAGAGCAGCCGGCCGACGGCGGTGACCTGAAAGGCGTTGGGCTTGCGCTCGATCAGGCGGCGCTGCAGCCGCTCTTCCATGCGCCGCAGTGCGTTGCTGACCGTCGGCTGCTTCAGGCCGAGGCGGTCGGCCGCGCGCGTGATGCCCTGCTCCTCGACGATCACCATGAAAGTGCGCAGCAGGTTCCAGTCGAGGTCCCAGGCGAGGCGGTCCTGGCGGGTGTCCGGCATTCCACAGGCCAATGATCGATATTGAGATTATCTATTTGCAGAATGACTGCGGGAAAGCAAAGGATTTGCCGCGGGGAGACCGGCGGCGACAGGCCGCGGGCCGCCGCATCCGCCGCCGGTGAGTCTCGGGCGGCCGAACAGGGAGAGCAGACCATGAAGACGCTACTTTCCGGCCTGGCCGCGGCCGGCCTGATCGCAGGCCTGGCCTTCGCGGCGCCGCAGGCGCAGGCCGAGGACCTGGCGAAGATCAAAGAGGCGGGCGAGCTGCGCATCGCCATGAGCGGGGCTTACCCGCCGTTCAACTTCGTCAACGACCGCAACGAGGTCGTCGGCTTCGATGCCTCGATCGGCCGCGCCATCGCCGAGCGCATGGAGCTGGAGCCGGTGATCGTGACGACCGCCTGGGACGGCATCATCGCCGGCCTGCTGGCCAACAAGTACGACACCATCGTCGGCTCCATGACGATCACCGACAAGCGCCTCGAGGTCGTCGACTTCGTCGGCCCGTACTACAGGGCCGGCCGCGGCGTCTTCGTGAAGGCCGACTCCGACGTCCAGAGCATGGACGACCTGGATGGCCAGACGATCGGCGTGACCCTCGGCGAGACCCACGAGAAGTGGGCCCGCGAGAATGCCGGCGCGCACGGCGACTGGGGCATCCGCACCTACAAGGGCCTGCCCGAGCTGATGCTCGAGCTCAACTCGGGCCGCGTCGACGCCATCGTCGTCGACAACATCCCGGTGCGCGTCGCCGTCAAGGAAAGCGGCGCCCAGGTGCGCCAGCTCGAGACGCCGGACATCGAGGGCGGCGCGGTCGAGATCGGCATCGCCATCCGCAAGGGCAATCCGGAGCTCAAGGCCGCCATGCAGAAGGCCCTCGACGAGATGATGGCCGACGGCACCTACGAGCAGATCTCCATGGAGTGGGTCGGCGCGGACATCCGCTAAACGCCACGGCAAGGGCCCCCTCACCCTCCCGCTTCACGGGTCCCTCCCTCTCCCCTGAGGGGAGA